>JAAZLH010000256.1 GCA_012799415.1 Candidatus Epulonipiscium sp.
AAATAGAAGAAAAGCCCACGTACAATCCAATCAATATACATCCCAAACCAAACACCAACGACACCTAGTCCTAGGGTTACACCAAAAAGATATCCAAAAACAATGCGGAAGGTCCACATACTAATAACTGCAACAACCATGGTATACTTTACGTCTCCTGTAGCACGTAAGCCAGCAGGAGGAATAAAAGAAATGGACCATAAAAGAGGGGTAGCCACATACCCAGCATATAAAATTTGTTTAATATAGACCATAGACTCAGGTCCTGGCTTATAGAGAGATAAAATTGCATTTGTTAAAGGAAAACAGATTAAACAAAGTCCCCCAAGCATAACCATTCCCAGTTTGACTGCAAACATAATCGTTTTTTTCACATCTTCGATCTCATTTTTTCCTACACGCTGTCCAACCAAAATCATCACACCTGTTGAAAATGCCTGTCCAGGAACGTTCATAAAACTCATAATTGACCCAGCAACAGAATTGGCTGCAATGGCTGCAGTACCCATACCTACAATGAAGATTTGAGTCAAAAGCTTTCCTACATTAAACAAGCCAGATTCAATACTTGTTGGTACACCTAAACCTAAAACTACCTTTTGCACCTTAAAATCAGGTTTGAAATATTGCCATCCATTTAAACGAATGTTTTTAGATCCAAATGCAATATAGTATATACAAAGGATAAGACCAATCAAACGAGCTAACAATAAGGCAAGGGCTGCTCCAGTAATACCGAGGCTAGAGGTTTGAATGGAAAAAAAGCCTAGGTTGATACGAATACCAAAAATAAGAATATATCCAAAAATGACATTAAAAACATTCATAGCAATGGTAATAAACATAGGCGTTCTTGTATCGCCGGACCCTCTTAAGATACCAAAAATTGTTTGGGTTAGTGCCAAAATAGGAAAAGAAAAATTGATAATTAATAAATAGGTATTGGCTGCTTGGATAACATCAGCGTCTGCATTTCCATAAAGTGACTGGATAACAGGACCTCTAAAAATGGCAAAGAACAAAGCAATGACGACAGAAAAAATAGTTGCCAGGACAATGGCCTGAGCTGCAGCACCTGTTGCTTTTTCTTTCTCTTTTCGACCTATATACTGGGCCACCACAATGGTCCCCCCTGTAGTCATGGCAGCAAATAAAGCTACAATCAAATGACTAATAGAGTCAATCATGCCTACAGCTGATACAGCATACTCGCCAATACTAGAAGCCATCATAGTATTTACAATCCCCATTAAAGTAATAAAAATTTGTTCAGCAATCAGAGGAGCAGAGATATCAATCAATTCCTTTGACCTATGTTTATAATCTTCTAAGATAGCACTATTTACTAGAGACATTTTTCTACCCCCGTATGTCGAATTTATGTTTTTTGCACCTTTCTTATACCTATCATTCTATGGTAAGCATAGAGTAGTTAGATGTCAAGCTTAATAGGAGAAAATAGACTTAATATCAGGAAGACTAGCTTTTGTAATTAAAGAAGGATATTGTTTTTTGTATAAAAATAAGCTATACTAGAAGCAACTTATGTTATCGATTTCATCAATAGAAACGGAATAAGGGATGATTTTTTGAAGCCTGACACCATGCAAATGAAAACGATTTCTGTAAAATCTATCAATAGGAAAGGGGAGGTTAGCCTAGTTATATGATGAAGATCGATGGCTTTCAGGTGCTGCCGGTGGATATGTTACCTGTGAAATGAAAGATAGATCACGCTTTTTAGTATTTTTTCCAAAAAGTCCTGAAGAAAATGAGGAAGTAGTTGGGCTTACGAGTATCAATTACAACCCACAGGAATTTTAACTAGTCCAATTCTATCCTTAAAAACAAGAGAGAATTCTAAATAAAAATTAACCATATAAAAATCTGAAAGTAGAGGTAGAATGTATGTGTATAAATAGAAAACAACTGGTACAAAGACATAATCCCGTATTACAAGAATTTGATGTTTGTTCTCCTTTATCTGTAGGAAATGGAGAGTTTGCTTTTACAGCAGACCTAACAGGATTACAAAGTTTCCTTAGTATCTATGATGAAGCTATGCCTCTATGTACCCAATCTCAGTGGGG
>JAAZLH010000257.1 GCA_012799415.1 Candidatus Epulonipiscium sp.
AAAGAATCAAGAATTGTACCTGTCTTTGGTGGACAACCGATTGGTCAACAGATTCGAGATTTAAAGAGACAGGCAGATATTGTTGTAGGAACTCCGGGACGAGTGTTGGATTTGATACGACGACGAGTTTTGCGTTTAGAACAAATTAATTTTCTTGTTTTAGATGAAGCAGACGAAATGTTAAACATGGGTTTTATTGAAGATATTGAAAAAATTATTAAGAGTTGTAATGAAGAACGACAAACATTACTTTTCTCAGCTACTATGCCAACGCAAATTAAAAGATTGGCAAAACGATATATGAGAGAAGAAACAAAACATATTGCTATGGTAGAGGATACCATGACGGTATCTACTGTTTCTCAATATTATTATGAAGTGCAACAGGGAACACGTTTTGAATCTTTATGTCGAATTTTAGATGTAGAGAATCCTACGACAGCCATTATATTTTGCAAGACGAAAAAGGGAGTCGATACACTAGTTGGTCAGTTACAAGAACGAGGCTACAATGTAGAGGGCATGCATGGAGATATGAATCAAAGTCATCGCTTAAATACATTGCGAAAGTTTAAAGAAGGAACATTAGAAATTTTGGTTGCTACTGATGTAGCTGCAAGAGGGATTGATGTAGATGATGTATCTCATGTTATTAATTATGAGCTTCCTCAAGATGTAGAATCTTATGTTCATCGAATTGGACGAACAGGAAGAGCAAATAAAACGGGACTTGCTTATACTTTAGTAACAGCACGAGAGTATATGACTTTAAAGCAAATAGAAAAAGAAACGAAAAGTAAAATTAAAAGAAAAGAAATTCCTACTGTAGAAGATATTTTTAAAGCAAAATCAACAGGAATTGTACCGTTAATTAAAGAAAGTTTAAAGCAAGAAAGTTATCAACATTTTATTCCTTTAGTGGAGCAGTTAGAACAAAAAGCAGATCTTGTTGATATCGCTGCTGCACTGATGAATATTTTATATCAAAAAGAAGTGAGCTATGATTATACGGAAAATGATATTGGATCTTCTAAAAGATATGTAAGACTTTTTTTAACAGTTGGAAAGATGGATCGTCTAACACCAAGAAAACTATTAGAGTTTTTTAATAAAACAGCTCATGTAAATCGAGAAGATATTGGAGATATTGATATTTTAGATAAGTTTACTTTTGTGGATGCAACGGAAAATGCAGCTAAATCTATTTTGAAAAATTGTGCAGGGGAAAAGATTGGACGACGAAAGGTAAAAGTAGAAATATCGAACAAGAAAAAATAGGAAAGAAAGTTTTTGTACCTTTTTTATTTGTTTTTCATATACTGTCATAAAAGGAACTTTTTTCTTTTGGAATATTTGAATAAAGTTCATATATGTGAAATAGGTAGGTGGAAAGAAATGAATAGGTTACAAGTATCTTTATATCCTGCATCTATGCGAACGGTAAATGGTATTAAGTGGGGATATATCAATGCCAATGGGCATTTGATAATATCTCCTAGATATGAAAGGGCTTATGATTTTCAATGTAATGGATTAGCTATTGTTCAGTTTCAAGAGAAGTATGGGATTATTAATTTGCAAGGTCGTTATGTAGTACCACCTAAGTATGATAGTATTGATCCTTTTTCAGAACATCGAGCTATTGTCATTGATGAAGAAGGATTTCATGTTATGGATGAACAAGGAAATATTCTTACTTCTAAAGCTTATAGCTTTATATCCAGTTATCAGGAAGGTCGAGCTATAGCTGCGATAGAATTAAAAGGTATAGAACGATATGGTTATCTTGATTTACAAGGTAGAGAAGTTATTCCTCTTCAATATCAAAATGCAAGTGATTTTAAAGAAGGAAAAGCAGTAATTCAAATGGAGAATGAAAAATATGCTTTAATTGATTTAGAAGGAAGGATTCTTCAAACATATCCCTATATATTTGTAGGAAGTTTAGGAGAAGGACTGTTAGCTTTTCAAGCGGAAGAGAATGGAAAATATGGTTTTATTGATTTGAAAGGAAATATAATCATTTCGCCACAGTATACTTGGGTACAACCTTTTATAGAGGGAAGGTCCATTGTCAATATGGGAGAAGATTATATAGATAAATATGGACTTATTGATAAAAATGGACATTTTGTATTATTACCTATTTATGATGATATGTATTTATTAAAAAATCAAAGAATAGCTATTGGAAAAGCAATGGATCCACAAAAACCGTATTTAGGGAAAAAATATGGTGTGTCAGATGTAAATGGACATATATTTACAGGCTTTTGGTATACTCAGATCTCACCTTATCATCATGGTTTAGCTTCTGCTAGTGATGGTAATAGTACATTTTTTATTAATGATAAAGGAATGCCTGTCTATAATTTACCCATAGTAGAGGGAGCAGGAGAATTAGTTTTTAAGGGAGATATTATTCAAGGTGACGTAGACTATCGAATTTTCTATATGAATCAGAGGGGTATAGGTATCCTTTTGGAGCTGCTCATGGAATGCCTACACAGGTTTTCCCA
>JAAZLH010000258.1 GCA_012799415.1 Candidatus Epulonipiscium sp.
CATAGACAGAATCGTAATATTAATTATATCAAAAATTCTATCACTTCTACTTTGTTTTATTTTTACACTCATCTTTATCCCCCCTGATTACCAAAGGCTAGTTTCACTTATCTTTTTAGATATTTGGTTAATCGTAATAATTAAAATAAAGTTTATAATAGAATTAAATAATCCTATTGCCGCTGAGAAACTATATTGGGCACCTAAAAGCCCTGTTCTATATACATATGTGGATATAATATCTGAGGCTGGTAAATTAAGATCATTTTGCATTAGAAAAACTTTTTCAAACCCTACACTCATAATCTGCCCTACATTTAAAATAAGTAATACGATGGCTGTTGGTAATATACCAGGTACTGTAACATTCCAAATTCGCTGCCACTTACTGGCACCATCAACGATAGCTGCTTCATATAGTTGCACATCAATCCCAGCTAAAGCTGCCATATATATAATGGAGTTCCAACCCGCATGTTGCCACACTCCCGACCAAACATAAATCCATTTAAACCATTTCGTATCTCCCATAAAATAAATTTTCTCATATCCAAATACCTCTCTCATCTGATTGATCAAACCATACTTAGGAGAAAGCATAACTGTAAACATACCTACCAATACAACAGTAGAGAGAAAATGAGGAGCGTAAGTTATGGTTTGTATTGTTTTTTTAAAGGTTTTATTCTTTACTTCATTCATCATAAGTGCTAATAAAATAGGAATAGGAAAACCTATAGCAAGATAATATAAACTCAATGTTAATGTATTTCTAATTAAGGGCCAGAAATGATAACTTCGAAAAAACCTTTGAAAATGTCTGAAACCAACCCAAGGACTGCCCCAAATCCCTTTCGTTCCAATATAATCTTTAAAAGCAATCTGTACCCCATACATGGGCCAATAATGAAATATGAGAAAATAAAGAATCACCGGAATTAATAAAAGATATAGATCCCAATTTTTTCTTATACCCGCCAACCTTTTTGTTTTTAACTTACCTCTTCTAGAAGCTGTTATTTTTTCAGTTTTTATATAATTTTCCATGGCCGCTACTTCACCCTCCATTTCCTTATTCTTCAATACATGATGACCCTATAAATATGTAGAATGAACACAACAAACCTGCTCATCCTACATATTTATATTATGTTTTTTCTAGTTACTGAGATAAATAGGTTCTTAGTTCTTAATTTTTAGAGTAGCGATCGTATGCAGTTTGATAAATTTTCATATATTCTTCTAATCCCATTTTCTCAATTTGTTTCACATAATCATCCCATTGATCAAAAGTAGTAGTACCCATGATAAACTGTGCATTCATTTGTGTTATATAAGTCAAAATATCATTTTCCAGCTCTGCCATTCTTTCTACTTCCTGAGGGAAATAGCTGAACTTACTCCATAGTTCTTTAGGTGTATAAGGCGCCATATTAGTAGATGCTTTAAGAGGTATAGGTTGGGTTTCTCCTCCTTTAAAGTATTCAGTTTTAAGTATGGCTGGATTCCCACCACCCATATAAGGTACCCACTTTCCTAATACATGGTCAAAAGAAGAACCTTCCGGAATCTTTTTTATTTCTTCTAAAAACTCATAACTTCCATCAGCTTTCTTTTCATATGTGACTCCTTCCACCCCCATATAAAACAAACGTGTGCCTTCATCACTATAAAAATAGTCAACCCATCTCACTGCTGCTTCTGGGTATTTACATTTGTTTGTGATCACAAAAGGTCCCTTTGCTGCTAATGATGCACTTTTAGGTGTCCACAATTGATCTCCATTAGGCCCTTTAAGTGCAACCTCTATTCCTGCAAACTCTTTTTCATGAGTGCTCCCTATTAGTTGAGAATTTACACTCGCAAAGGATCCTACTAGATTTTGTTCACCTTTTGCCACTAATTGAGCATGATCCATTGTAAAGATCTCTTCATCTATTAGTTTTTCACTATATAGTCTATGCATATATTCCAGCATATCTTTATATTGATCAGAAGTAGGAATAAATCTTAATTCTCCTGTTTTTTCATTTATATCTACATTTGGATGACTACTTCCTCTATTTTGTAACCCCCATGCTCCCTTTAACATATTAAAGAGGTAGCCTAGACCATTGGAAGTCCAAGGTATTTCATCTTTTTTCCCGTTTCCATTTAGATCTGTATCTCTAAAAGCTTTTAATACTTCATACAACTCATCTGTAGTGGACGGCATCCCTAAGTTCACTTTTTCTAACCATTTTGTATTAATAAATAGCCTTGTGCTAATTTGAACAGGATCTGAAAAATATACAGTTGGATAACCATATATATTGCCATTATGTTCTACTAACCCTCTCTTCACATCTGGCTCATCTTCCATAACCTTTTTTAAGTTGGGTCCATACTCATCTATGAGCTCTTTTAAATTGATAAATGTTCCTTGCTCTCCATACTTAACAAGATCTATATCCGGAATCCCACCCCTAATAAATAAATCAGGAAACTCTCCAGATGCTAAAGCTAAATTGCGTTTTTCTGCTAGATCAGAAGAAGGTACTTCCTGCCA
>JAAZLH010000001.1 GCA_012799415.1 Candidatus Epulonipiscium sp.
AAAAGTGTACGAATGGTAATAGATCATTTTATTCTTTATACCCACAATAAGGACAAGAAGTAAAATCATGCTCATACTGTTGGTTGCATTTTGAACATAATTTTAGATCTACCTTTATAAATTTTTTTTGAATCTTTTCTTGAGAATCTAATCTATATAAAATATTGTATTGATTTTCAAGAATATGTGCGAGTCCGAAAGGGATCATTGAAGATGCGAACCCTGCCAGTATAAGACCGAAAAAAGCCGGGATGGAACCAGATAAAAAAGCTCCAATAATAGAGATAACAAGGGTAATTCCTCCTGCAATATAAAGTGCCAATATCATAAAACATCCTCCTTATCAAATAAATAGATTAACATTGATTGTATTTAGTATAGAAAAAGGATGTGTTTTTGTAAAGGGATTTTCTAAAAAGCAACCGTATGAAAAAAGATACTCGAAGAAAGAGATAAAATAGTGTAGAATAATAGTATGTAATATATAAGCCTTATAATTCTAAAGATAAAAATAAGAAAGGGTGTAAAATGTGGAAATAAAATCACTAATTCAAGATTTAATGAACTTTATTGATGAGAGCCCCACTGCTTTTCAGGCAGCTAAAAACATAGAAAGAAAATTAAAAACAGAAGGGTTTCAATCCCTTGACTTAACAAAGGAATGGGAGATTAAGCGAGGAGGAAAATATTTTGTGACACAAAATGATTCTGCTTGCATCGCTTTTGTTGTAGGAAGTGAAGATATAGAAAAGGAAGGCTTTAAGCTGATAGGGGCCCATACAGATAGCCCAGGATTTCGGATCAAACCCAATCCAGAAATGACAACTAACGGCTATTTTAAATTAAATACGGAAGTATATGGTGGACCTATTTTAAATACTTGGTTAGATCGGCCTTTATCTTTGGCAGGGCGTATTACCCTAAAAACAGAAGATATACTCAAAACGAAAGCAGAGTTTATTGATTTTGATGAACCTCTATTAATTATTCCTAATTTAGCCATTCATATGAATCGCAGTGTTAATGAAGGAGTAGAATTGAATCGTCAAAAAGATATGCTACCTATTATTGGATTGATTGAAGAAAGTTTTGAAAAAGATCAATGGCTTTTAACTGAAATGAGTAAACGCTTAAATATTTCACAGGAAGAAATATTAGATTTTGATCTCTTTTTGTATCCCTTTGAAAAAAGCTGTTTGATTGGAAAAGATCAAGAATTTCTTTCAGCACCTCGACTTGACAATCTAGCCATGACTCATGCAGGAATAACAGCATTATGTCAAGGAACACCTAAAACAGGAGTCAATGTAATGGTTTGTTATGATAACGAAGAGATCGGAAGCAGGACAAAACAAGGAGCAGATAGTCCCTTTTTACTTCATGTCCTAGAGAGAATTTCTTTATCTCTTGGAAAAGACAGAGAAGAATTTTTAAGAAGTCTAATCCAATCTTTTATGATTTCTGCAGATATGGCCCATGCTATTCACCCTAATGCACCAGAGAAACATGATCCAGTCAATCATCCAAAGATTAATCAAGGACCTGTTATTAAAATTAATGCTAATCAAAGTTATACGACAGATGCAGATTCTAATGGAGTTTATGAAAGGCTTTGTCAAGAGGCCAAAGTGCCTGTACAAAAATTTGTTAATCGATCTGATGAGCGTGGAGGTTCTACTATCGGGCCTATCGTTAGTGGACATCTAGGGATCAGATCTGTAGATATTGGGAATCCAATGTTAGCTATGCATTCAGCCAGAGAATTAGCAGGGGCCGTAGATCATCATTACATTATCCAATCTTTTAAAGTGTTTTATAATTTATAAAATAGAATCTACAAAATTTAAAAGAGTGAGGGGGAAGCTTGGTTATGAAAAATTGCGGTTGTCAAGAGTGCCAGACAAAGGTATGTGCTCATAAGGTTCCTATTTTCTCCACTTTATCAGATGAAGAATTAATTAAGATTGTAGAAATGACAGGGAATAAAGAATATGAAAAGGGGGACCTAATCTTTTTAGAGGGGAGTTCATTGCAAACTCTTTATATTATTAACAAAGGGCAGATAAAACTTTTTAAGTACACAAAAGATGGCAAAGAACAAATATTGCACATATTAGAAGAGGGAGATTTTTTTGGTGAACTTAGCTTATTTGAAGAAGAAAAAGTGTCTTTTAATGCAGAAGCTATGGCACCTGTTAAGATTTGCACCCTCCAAAAAGAAGATTTAGAAAAATTATTAAAGAATCATCCAGATATAGCCATTAAGATATTACAAGTAGTGGTTCACAGATTGATTCGTGTAGAAAGCATGATGCAAAAAATGGCTACCAATGATGTAGAAGCCCGAATAGTAGAATTGATTTTAGAATTAAAAGATAAACATGGTATTGTTAAAAAGAACTATGTAGAAATACAGTTACCATTAACGAGAGAAGATATGGCTAACTATATTGGGGTTACACGAGAGACAATAAGTCGAAAATTAAGCAAGTTTCAGCAAGAGGACTTGATTCAAATTGTTGGAAATCGAAGGATTCAAATTTTAGATGAAGAAGGGTTAAGGGATTATTTAGGATATGAATAGCTTAAAGGGGAGCGAAAGATGAAAATCAAAGATGATTTTGCCATTGAAGTAGATGAAAATGAGATTCTCAAACTTCTTGGGGATGAAAAAAAGGTGAAAGAGAAATGGAAGGATATTGTAAAAGAAGAGATTCAATGGACAAAAACATATATCAAACCCTTTATTATCTATGAGCAATATAAAATAATAGCACTTGAAAAACAGCAAATAATTTTAGAGAATCAAGTTCTATTGGAAGGAAAAGGTGTAGATAAATATTTTGACCAATGCCATGGAATTATCATGGCTATTGCTACAATTGGAAAAGAAATCGATGAGCGAATAGAAGAAGAGTTTAAGACTGGGGATTATATAAGAGGGATTATTTTGGATTATATAGGGAATAAGATACTAGAAAGCATTACTTGCTGCTTTTTCGAAGAGCAATCTCATCTTCTAGGGCAAAGTCAAATGGGATTGACTTTGCCTCTTTCTCCAGGTGATCTTCACTTTTCCCTTGCTGAGCAAAAAAAAATTTTTAAGAGTTTACAACCAGAGAAAATAGGGATATCATTAAATGAGACAGATATGATGACACCTTTAAAATCAATATCTATGATCTATGGGCTAGGGAAAGGCTTTAAAACACCAATAAGTCATCAGTCTTGTAAGAATTGTCAAGTAGCTCATTGTACTTATTATCCAAAAGAAAAAATAATGCTAACCATTCATAGACAGGATAGAACATATTGCTTTCAAGTAAAGGCCAAAACCAATCTTTTGGAATTTTTACGAAAGGAAAAAATATGGATAGAAAGTCCGTGTAATGGAGCAGGGGTCTGTGGGAAATGCAAAGTTTTTTTTGTAGAAGGAGTTCCGCCTCCAATGAATTTAGATCGTCTTCATCTCACAAAAGAAGAACTACAAAAGGGCATTAGACTCGCCTGTGTTGCAGATCTACAGCAATCAGCTACCATTCGTTTATTGCAGCAATCTGAATCTATACAAGTGATGGAAACAGGAATGGAGCGACATCAAGAAAAGTCAATTGAAGCAGACCAAAGAATCTTTAGATTAAAAATGAAAGGAATGAATTCTACTTCACCTAGTTATGGCCTAGGGGTAGATATTGGTACAACAACAGTTGTTATTTATCTGATGGATCTGAAAAAAGGACAAACGATAGACCAGATCTCAGGAGCTAATCAACAAAGAGTGTATGGGGCAGATATTATAACGAGAATTCAATATACAATAGACAACCCAGAGGGGTTATCGATTCTGCAAAAGACGATTGTTGCTCAGCTAAACCAGATGATAGAGGCACTTTGTTATCAAAATGCAATAACTCCACTAGATATTCATGAGGTGGTAGTGGTCGGGAATACAGTGATGCTTCATCTATTTTTTGGTGTTTCTTGTGTTCAGCTGGCCCAAGCTCCTTATACTCCGGTTTTCACTGAAGAAGTGGTTATTAAAGGAAGAGAAATAGGTCTTAACGTTAATGGAGACGTTGTTTTACTACCTGGAGTTGCAGGCTATGTTGGTTCTGATTTGACTTCTGCTATTCTAGCTAGTGGTATGGCTGAAGAAAAAGGCTATTCTTTACTTGTAGATCTAGGTACCAATGGAGAAATGGTTTTAGGCAATAGAGATCAGATGATCGCTTGTTCAACAGCAGCAGGTCCAGCCTTTGAAGGAACCAATATTACATGGGGAATGGCAGGTGTTCTGGGTGCTATTTGCAGCGTGGATTTTTCCAAAGATCATGTATTTCAAACCATTGGACATCATAAAGCCATAGGAATTTGTGGATCAGGTGTACTTGATTTGGTTGCTCAGTTAAGAAAATATGAGATGATAGATGGTACTGGAAGGATGAAAAAGCCTGAAGAGATAAAGCTCCCTAAAAATTTACAAGAAAGAGTGCAAATAAAATCAGGTGCCCCAGAATTTCTATTGACAGAAACCATTGCTTTTACTCAAAAAGATGTGAGAGAAGTACAATTAGCTAAGGGGGCCATTCGCGCTGGTATTGAAGTATTACTTCGAGAACAAAGAATAGAAAATTTGAAACAAATCCAGCATGTGTATATTGCAGGAGGCTTTGGAAACTTTATGAATGTGAGAAGCAGCTTAGATATTGGCTTATTTCCAAAAGAGTTCGCCAATCGAATTGTATCCATAGGAAATGCAGCTGGCATGGGAGCAAAACTTTGCTTAATATCAGAAGAAGCTCGTAAAAAAGTCAATGAGTCAAAAAAACGCATTCAGTATTTAGAATTATCCAACCATGTAGAGTTTCAAGATTATTTTTTGAACAATATAAACCTACCGTGAAATTAAAAAGATCTATAATGATAGAAATGATAGTATAGCGACGAAATTGTATGAGGAGGACATAAATGAGAAAGAAAAGTGTGATACTAAGTTTGGTTTTGATCATCCCGTTGTTACTAACTTCTTGTATGGCAAGTCCCAAGGTACATTGGGGGTATGTAGATCCAAAAGGAAATGAGGTTCTTCCAGCCCATTTTCAATCAGCATCTCCTTTTAGAGAGGGAATGGCTGCAGTTCGTATGGGAGATGAAAAGACAGGCAAATGGGGATATATAAAGCATAATGGGGAATGGGCAATAGAGCCACGCTTTGACGGAACCCATTTTTTTAGCGAAGGTCTAGCCGCATTTCGTGTAGGAGATGAAAAAACAGGAAAATGGGGGTTTGTTAATCCAGAGGGAGAAGTTATTATTGAGCCTCAATTTGATTATACTAGAGGATTTAGTGAAGGCTTAGCTCCTGTTAGAATTGGGGATGAAGTAACAGGTACATGGGGATTTATTGATAAAACGGGGCAGATGGTTTTAGAGGCAAAGTATGCAAATGCCACTATATTTCGTGATGGTTTAGCCCCTGTGCAGGAAGCAGAAGGAAAAAGAAAATGGGGTTATATTGACCCAGCTGGTAACTTCATCATAGAGCCTAAATTCGACCTTGCTACAGTTTTTAATGAACAGTTAGCTCCAGTAAGAATGGGAGATGAATTAACGGGTGTCTGGGGTTACATTGATCCAACAGGTGAGATGGTGATTACTCTACCGCAAGAATATTCTTATCCAGGAGGATTTTCAGAAGGAATGGCTACTTTTGTCTGGGAGCAAGAAAAAGGTCAGGCTGCTTTTGGATATATCAATACCAAAGGTGAGGTAGTTCTTGAGCCCATTTATGGATATGCTTATGAATTTAAAGAAGGTTTAGCTCCTGTAAAAGTAGGAGTCCAGGCAGATGCAAAATGGGGCTATATCAATAAAGAAGGCACAGTTATCTTAGAGGGTTATTGGGGAGCAGGAACTTTTGAAGAAGGACTAGCTCCAGTAGGGATAAATAAATAAAGTCAATTTAAAAAGGTTTATTCTTAATAGAGAAATTTCTCTATTAGATAAGTAGGAAAAAACAGAAAAAGGAGTGATTATATGAGTATTCATATTGGAGCGAAAAAAGGAGATATTGCGAAAACAATTTTATTACCAGGCGATCCTTTGCGTGCAAAGTATATTGCAGAAAATTTTTTAGAAAATCCAGTATGCTATAATGAGGTAAGAGGAATGTACGGATACACAGGAACTTACAAAGGAAAACGTGTATCTGTACAAGGAACAGGTATGGGGATGCCCTCTATTTCTATTTATGCCAATGAATTAATCGAAGAATATGGGGTTCAGCGTTTGATTCGAGTAGGAACCTGTGGCTCCATGCAAGAACATGTTAAGATTAGAGATCTAGTTCTTGCTATGGGTGCTTCTTCCGATTCTAAAATGAATGAGATCCGATTTGGTGGTAAAGATTATGCCCCAACAGCAGATTTTGCATTATTAAAGCAAGCCTACGAAGTTGCAGTTGCACAGGGAATTGACCCTAAAGTAGGAAATATCTTAACATCGGACTTTTTTTATCATGACGAGCCAGACACATGGAAAAAGTGGGCAGACTATGGAATTATAGCTGTAGAGATGGAATCAGCGGCTCTATATACACTAGCAGCTAAATATAGAGTTCAAGCATTAACTATTTTGACCGTCAGTGATAGTCTAGTTACTGGAGAAACAACTAGTTCAATGGAAAGGCAAACAACCTTTGAGCAAATGATGAAGGTTGCTCTTGAGTTAACAGAAGAATAAAAGGAATCGGTAGACCATATATACATCATATATGGTCTATATTATTTTCTGATCCTCTACTTACTTAACCTTATATGAAAAAAATTTAATTAGATATTTGTGATTGAGATCACAGTAACAGAAGAAATCATAGGATATAATGTGTAAGAAGACAAACCGTAGTAAGTCTATAGGTATAGTCAATTAAAGGAGGAGATTAGATGTTTTGTTATCAATGTCAGGAAGCTGCTAAAGGGACAGGTTGCACTGTTAGAGGAGTTTGTGGTAAAACCAATGATGTAGCCAATTTACAAGACCTTCTTATTTATATTTTAAAAGGAATTTCTATCTATAATCTTAAAGCAAGAGACAGAGGGATTGCAGATCCCAAGGTAGATCAATTTATTATGGAAAGCTTATTTGCTACTATTACCAATGCTAATTTTGATAAATCAGCATTTATTTTACGAATCGAAACAGGACTTGCATTAAGAAAAGAAATTCGAGAATCCCTTGAAAATAAAGGGGTAACTTTTGATAATTTACCAGATTGCGCTACATGGGAAGGTTCTGTAGAAGAATTTGAAAATAAAGCAGAAACAGTTGGTGTATTATCTACAGAAAATGAAGATATTCGTTCTTTAAGGGAACTAATTATTTATGGACTTAAAGGTATGGCTGCTTATGCAAAACATGCACATCATTTAGGATATGTACAGGATGAAATTTTTGCATTTATGGAAAAAGCATTAGTTGCAACTCTTGATGACAACCTATCTGCAGATGAACTAGTAGCTTTGGTATTAGAGTGTGGAAAATTTGGTGTAGATGTTATGGCTTTATTAGATAAGGCCAACACAACCACTTACGGAAACCCTGAAATTACAAAAGTAAATATCGGTGTAGGAACACGTCCTGGTATTTTAATCAGCGGTCATGACTTAAAAGATATGGAAGCATTACTTCAACAAACAGAAGGAACAGGGGTAGATGTTTATACACATAGTGAAATGCTGCCTGCTAACTATTATCCAGCATTTAAAAAATATGATCATTTCGTTGGTAACTATGGAAATGCTTGGTGGAAACAAGACACAGAATTTGAAAGTTTTAATGGACCTATTTTAATGACAACGAACTGTATTACACCACCGAAGGCATCTTATAAAGATCGTATGTATACAACAGGGGTTACTGGATTTGAAGGTGTAAAGCATATTCCAAATACTCCAGATGGCAGTCATAAGGATTTCAGTGCTATCATTGAGCATGCGAAAAAATGTCAGCCTCCAGTAGAAATTGAAAAGGGAGAAATCGTAGGAGGTTTTGCTCATCATACGGTTCTTAGTTTAGCAGATAAAGTAGTAGATGCAGTGAAAACAGGTGCTATTAAACAATTTTTTGTAATGGCAGGCTGTGACGGAAGAATGAAGAGCCGTGAATATTATACAGAATTTGCAGAAAGGCTCCCACAAGATACAGTGATTTTAACAGCAGGCTGTGCAAAATACAGATATAATAAATTAGAACTAGGAGATATTGGAGGGATTCCAAGAGTTCTTGATGCGGGGCAATGTAATGACTCTTATTCATTAGCAGTTATTGCTCTTAAACTGAAAGAAGTATTTGAGTTAAATGACATCAATGAACTACCTATTTCTTATAACATAGCTTGGTATGAGCAAAAAGCGGTTATTGTATTATTAGCACTTCTGTATTTAGGTGTTAAAAATATTCACTTAGGTCCTACATTACCTGCCTTCTTATCTCCAAATGTAGCGAAAGTATTGGTGGAAACTTTTGGAATTGGTGGCATTGGCGAAGTAGATGCAGATATAGAAATGTTCTTAAGCTAAGAATATTAATTGATAATAAAAATTCATCATCCAATGGCTTTTAGCTATGGAGGATGAATTTTTATTTAAAATATTTATTTATAAGCTATAAGATGATAAAATAAAGGGAATAGTATAGGATAGATTTTGATAAAATAAGAAAGGAAGGTTTTAAAATTATGAGAGCACATATTGATAGAGATGGATGTATTGCTTGTGAATTATGTCCTTCCATTTGTCCAGAAGTATTTCGTATGTCAGAGGAAGATGGATTAGCTGAAGTTTATACTGATCCTATTCCAGAAGATGTAGAAGATGAAGCTATTGAAGCACAAGAGAGCTGTCCTGTATCAGTTATTACAGTAGAAGAATAATAAGAGATTTTGATCAGCCAATGGAGTAGAATATATTTATATTCTACTCCATTATTGTCTGGCTAAGAATATAAAAACAACTAAAAAAATATGCACAAAATATAACGAAATTTCATTGACAACCTAGTAGTTTTTAAGTATAATGAAATTAATAAATAAAATATATAAGTGTGTTACTGAGTAAAATCAGGCATAAACTTTCTTTTACCATACAGGGGGGGAGTTTATGCCTTTTTGTTTTTCAAGAAAATACATTTAATCATAGTATATAGGTTAGATTAAATGTATTTAATGATATTAGCAAAATAGAATATTAATACTAGGAGGATTTAATCATGCTAAAAATTACAGAAACCGTAAATATATCAGGCGGACTTCATGCAAGGCCAGCAAATTTACTTATTAAAACCGCTGAAAAATTTACATCATCAATTTTAATTTCTAAAGATAGCAAAGAAGTTGATGGAAAGCGTTTATTAGGAGTATTAACATTAGGAGCTAGGCAGGGAGATCAAATAACAATTATAGCAGATGGACCAGATGAAAAAGAAGCTATTCAAGCACTAAAAAAACTTTTTGATAATAATTTTGAAGTATAGCTGTTAGGGATTAGATAATAGATAATTAGAAGAAGAGTTATAGCTCTACTTCATATTATATTTTTAAGTATAAAAAATTTATGAAAATGGGGGGCATTGGGTATGAACGGATTGTTTGGAAAATTTCAAAAATTAGGTAAAGCATTAATGTTGCCTATTGCAGTACTACCAGCAGCAGGATTGTTGCTGAGGCTGGGATTTCCTGATGTTTTTGACATTCCTTTTCTTGCTAATGCAGGAGATGCAATCTTTGCTAATTTAGCACTGATATTTGCAATAGGAGTAGCAGTAGGTCTTGCAAAAGATAATAATGGTGCTGCAGGATTAGCGGGAGCAGTGGGATATCTTATTTTAAAAGCTGTAACAATAACCATTGATCCAGCTATTAACTTACAGGCTTTAGGAGGAATTATTTCAGGTCTAATTGCAGGGATAGCATATAATAAATTTCATGGAATTAAGTTGCCAGATTTTTTAGGTTTTTTTGGCGGTAGACGTTTTGTTCCAATTGTAACTGGCTTTTTTAGTGTTATAACGGGATTGATATTTGGTGTTATATGGCCACCTATCCAAAACGTTATTGATATAGTGGCTAATTGGATGATGACAAGTGGAGGAATTGGAGAGTTTTCTTTTGGATTCTTGAATCGGCTTTTAATTCCTACTGGTCTTCATCATGTACTTAATAATATTGCATGGTTTACCTTTGGTGAGTTCAATGGAAAAGCAGGAGACATTGGGAGATTCTTTGCACAAGTTCCAGCAGAAGGGCTTATAGATTCAACGGCGGGAATATTTATGACAGGATTTTTCCCAATTATGATGTTTGGGCTACCAGCAGCAGCACTTGCTATGTATGTATGTGCTAAAAAAGAAAATAAAGCTATTATTGGAGGAGCACTATTTTCTGTAGCTTTTACAGCTTTTTTAACAGGTATTACTGAGCCTATTGAGTTTATGTTTATGTTCTTAGCTCCAGTACTATATTTTATTCATTCAGTATTGACAGGTATTGTTTTAGCTCTAACAAGTTTGATGGGAATTAGGCATGGGTTTACATTCTCCGCAGGAGCTATTGATTACTTCTTAAATATGGGTCTTGCAACTAAAGGTTGGTTATTGATTCCTATTGGATTAATAGTTGGAGCCATATATTTCTTCTTATTCATATTTTTTATCAAAAAGTTTGATCTTGCAACACCAGGGCGTGAAGATGATGCAGAGGGTGCGGAAGTAACGATGTCTATAAAGGATCAAGGAATAACTACAGTTGCCGCTGCATACCTTGAAAAATTAGGAGGGAAAAGCAATATAACTGATGTTGACTCTTGTATTACAAGATTACGTCTTACTGTAAAAGACTCCTCTATTATTAAAGATGCTGATATGAAAACATTGGGGGCTTCAGGAGTTATTCGCCCTAATAAAAACAACATTCAAGTCGTAGTGGGAACAAGTGCCGATCTTATTGCAAGTGAAATAAAAAAATTACTCTAAAAATAATAGTTTCAATGACAAAACATGAAAAGGTTGATTCCAAAATATATTATGAGTAATTAGAATAGTATATTAGAGTGTGTTACTAAGTAGAATTAGGCATAAACTTTTCTATTGTTAAGAGGTAGGAGTTTTATGCCTTTTTCAAATGTATGTACTAAATAATATTATTAACGTAAAAAAAGAAATAATATCGCAACTTATAAATTAAGGCTCAGTTCAGAGAGTTTTGCAATGGAGATGTTAGAATTGTAAGTATCGGATAAATTAATAAGGAGGACATATGTAGTGATTAACTTAAAAGGGATAGGTGCATCAAAAGGGGTGGCCATAGGAAAAGCTTTTATAGTGAAAGAGCAGCTGGCAGTCATAAATAAAAAACTTATCCAAAATGTAGATGCAGAAATAAAAAGATTAGAGAATGCTCAAGAGGAAGCAATTATACAGCTTAGAAAGTTACAAGAGCATACATTAGATTCCGTTGGAGAAGAAGAATCTCTTATTTTTGAAGTTCATCAAATGATACTACAAGATGAAGATTTTATTGGTAGAATCAAAGAGATTATAAGAACTGAAAGCGTAAATGCAGAATATGTGGTTCAATGTACAAGTGATGAATATTCTAAGATATTCGATGAAATGGAAGACCCTTATATGAAAGAAAGGGCAGCAGACATTAGAGATATTTCAAAGAGGCTTATTGATATTTTGATTGGGATAAAAGGACAATCTTTATCCCAATTAGATAGGCCTGCCATTATTGTTGCGAAAGATTTGTGGCCGTCTGATACAGTTCAGATGGATAAGAAGAATGTAGTTGGATTTATCACAGAGGAGGGGGCTAAAACCTCCCACACTGCTATACTGGCAAGAACCATGCAAATTCCAGCTGTAGTAGGTGTAAGAGATATCTTTGCTAGTATTAAGAAAGGAGAAGAAATTATTATAGATGGTGCAGAGGGTAATATTTTTATTAATCCAGATGAAAATATAAGAAATCATTGGTTAGAAAATCAAAAGGAATATAAGGATGCATTGGAAAAGCTTAATCGATTAAAAGGAACAAAAAGCATAACAAAAGATGGTATTGAAGTGAAAGTCAATGCAAATATAGGAATGCCAGAGGATGTAGAGATGGCTTTAGAAAATGATGCAGAGGGCATAGGGCTTTTCCGAAGTGAATTCTTATATATGAATAGTGATAAAATTCCAAGCGAAGAGGTACAATTTAAGGCATATAAAAAGGTCTTAGAAAAAATGCAAGATAAACCCGTTATTATTCGCACATTAGATATTGGAGGAGATAAAGAAATCAAGTACATAAAAATTCCTAAAGAAGAGAATCCATTTTTAGGTTATCGAGCTATTCGTATTAGTTTAGATCAAGTAGATCTTTTTAAGACACAACTTCGAGCATTACTACGGGCTAGTATATATGGGAATTTAGGTATTATGTTTCCGATGATTTCTACATTAGAAGAGCTAAGAAGAGCAAAGATAATTTTAGCAGAAGTCAAAAAGGATTTAACGAATGAGAAGATACCCTTTAGTTCACAGGTAGAGGTTGGTATTATGATAGAAACACCTGCTGCTGCATTGATTTCAGATGAATTAGCAAAAGAAGCAGACTTTTTTAGTATTGGTACTAATGACCTTACTCAGTATACTATTGCAGTAGACAGAATGAATGCGCAAGTTGCCTATTTATATGATACTCACCATCCGGCAGTTCTTAAACTAATTGAACTGGTTATTAAAAATGGACATAAGGAAAATATTTGGGTAGGAATTTGTGGAGAAGCTGCGGCAGACCTTACTTTGACAGAAAAATTTGTTGCCATGGGGATTGATGAACTCAGTGTAAGTGCTAGTTCTATACTAGAAATAAGACAAAAAATTCAAGGTATAGATTTGAAAAAAAGTTAAAGATGGGGGCGTATAGACGTGGACTATCAAGTAGTAAAGGTGTTTAACAACAACGTAGTCCTAGCGAGACAAAATAAGAAAGAAATGATATTAGTTAGTAAGGGAATAGGGTTTGGGAAAAAATCGGGAGCTATTATAAAAGTGAATCCTAAAGATATTGAAAATATTTTTCATGAATTAAATGCTAATGATTCTTCTAACTACCTTGATATTATCCCCAAATATGATAAAGAGATAGTTGGTGTTTGTGAAGAAATTATTGCAAAGGCTGAGGCAATACTTGGACCACTAAGCTTTAATATTCACACTGCTTTAGTAGATCACATCACATTTGCGTTAGATCGTATTCATATGGGTCTACCCATTGACAATCCTTTCACTGAAGAAATTACATTGCTTTATCAAGAAGAATATGATATAGCAGAATTAGCTGCTTCTCTATTAAAAGAAAGATTAAAAGTGGATATTGGAGATGATGAGAAAGGTTTTATTGCTTTACATCTTCATTCTGCTCGTAATAATAAAACAATTCATGAAACCATGAAAGATACAAGATTATCCAAGGCTTTGGTAGATCTCATAATAAAGGAAACAGATGAATCATTTCTTAATAAAAACCATGTATATAGAAGTTTCATACCTAGTATTAAGGTAATATTGTATCAGTGTAAAAATAAAAAGACAATGTATAACCCACTTAAGAAAGATATAAAAAATAAGATGGAAAAAAGCTATGTTACTGCTGAAAAAATAGGAATATTAGTTAAAGAGGAAAAGGGTCTTACTTTATCTGAGGATATGATTGCGTATATAGCCATGGATATTGAAAAGATTTGCCAATTTTAAAACAAGGAGAGTAAATATGTTTAAGTTTTTAAAAAAGAAAGAACTAGAATTATTATCACCAATAACAGGAAAAATGGTAGAAATTACAGAAGTACCGGATCCAGTTTTTGCTGAAAAGATGATTGGAGATGGAGTTGCTATAGAGCCAACAGATGGGATGGTGTTGGCGCCATGTCAAGGGAAAGTAGTACAGGTTTTTCCAACCAATCATGCCGTAGGTATTGAGATAGAAAGAGGTATTGATCTCCTTATTCATGTAGGTATTGACACAGTAGAGATGCAAGGTGATGGATTTGAAAGACTTATTCAAGAGGGAGAGAGGGTAAGTATTGGTACTCCTTTACTTAAAGTGGATATAGATAAAATAAATAGTTATGGCAAACATACTATTACTCCAGTTATTATTACTACGATGGATAAAATACAAAAATTAGATATTGCGACTGGTAATGTAAGGGCTGGGAAAGATGTTGTAATGAAAGTGAAAATTAAATAAAAAATGAGAATTAAATAAAAACAGCATATCTTAAAGCCTCTTAAGATATGCTGTTTTTATTTGTGTTAAAGGAGATAAATATAGAAAAGAAAGTTGTATGAAATGATATGAATACTGAATCAAATAAAGAAATAGTATAAGAAATATACAAAAAAAATGAAAGGAATAAAGAAAAATATGAATATGTGAATAAAAAATGCTAAAAAAAGGTTGAAAAGCATTTTAACCTATGATATAATGTAACCAAAGTTCGGAAACGTTACCGGTAACGATAGCGGAAAGTGATTATACTACTGATTTTAAGAAAGAGGAGTTTCAATATGCAAAACCTAAATATCAAAGACATTGCTAAAATTGCAGGAGTGGCCCCAAGCACAGTTTCTAGGGTTCTCAATAATCGTCCTGATGTAAATGAAGATACTAGAGAAAAAATTTTAAAAATTATGGATGAATACAATTATATTCCTAACAATAGTGCACGTAATTTAAAAATTATTGAATCTAATACCATTGGTGTATTAGTCAAGGGAATTTATAATCCATTCTTTTCTAAAATCATTCAATCTATAGAAGAAAAGATAAGAGAAAAAGGATATAGCATGACGTTAAATTACAATTATGATGATTCAAACGATATTGAAACAGCTATTGAATTGATTAAAGAAAAAAGATTAAAAGGTTTGGTATGCTTAGGAGGAAATTTTGATGATTTAGATATAGAGCAAATCCAAAGTCTGAGTACACCCATTGTTGTAGCATCTTCTAATATCATTGAAAAAAAGAATAGGAAGGCATTATCTAGTGTGACGATCGATAATGAAAAAGCGGCTTTTGAAGCAGTAGATTATCTCTGTAGTTTAGGTCATGAAAAAATTGGTATTATTACGACAGGTGAATCTGATAGAAGTATAGGTAGATTACGAACCTCTGGATATAAAAAGGCTCTAGAAAAGCATTGTATTGAATTTGATCCTAAGTTACTGGAAATTGGAGAGTATACTTTTGATTCAGGATATGATGCAATGAATAAACTTCTAGATAAAAATCTAGGGTTAACGGCTTTATTTGCAACTTCAGATATTATGGCCATTGGTGCGGCTAAAGCTGTTTTGTCTAAAGGATTATCTGTTCCCGATGATATCTCAATTATTGGATTTGATGATATAGAGTACACTAGCTACTTCCATCCTTCATTGACAACGATAAAGCAGCCACAAGAAGATATTGGACATGAGAGTGTACGGATTTTATTTGAAATTCTTCAAGAAAAAAAGAAACATCGACATATTATATTAGAAACAGAATTAGTTGCAAGAGATTCCTGTAAAGCCATAAAATAACTATAAATTTTATATAAAATTGCCTTATGATCAACAATTATGAATGTTAAAATTGGATATTTATAAGGGAGGAGGGGAGAAAATCAAGATCATATGGGCAATTGACATACATATAAACCACATCACTTTAGCAAAACTATTAAAAGTTTTTAGTTATCCAAAAGACCTCAGTAAAATCAAAATACAAAAGATAACTATGTAGCACTCACTGTATTATCACTCTATGATCAGTAAAATAAAAAAGAGTGAAAGAGGAGGATATGAATAATGAAAAACAAAAAGGTTTTAGCTTTTAGTATGATTTTATGTTTAATATTTTCTCTGTTTGCTACAGGCTGCACATCCAAAA
>JAAZLH010000259.1 GCA_012799415.1 Candidatus Epulonipiscium sp.
CTACTTATCTACTTTAAATGAACAACTGCTAAATTTAGTATTTCAGAATTATCACATTATGTTTCGAACTCGTGTTCAGATTGTTGCTGTTGTCCTTATTACAATTTGTTTTTTAAAATGTGTACACTACTTTTTTCAAGGCATTAGTAATAGAAAGATAATTAGAGGAATCACAAGTATCTTGGTATTGGTATTGATTCTTTTTTTGGATGATCCTTTTAATTCGAGGCATTTTTTATCCATTTCAATAGGAACGGCTCAAAGGATGATGGTAGTTGTTACTATGTTAAGCTATTGTTATATTTTTTGGATACTAGGTAAAGCATTATATAGGCGGGTTAAAGCTTCACAATATATAATCATAGTAATTACCTCTTTATTTTCCTATTGGGCATTGATGTCATGTAAGGTGTTATTAGAAATAGAGATGGGCAATGTTCCTGTTTTCTTATTTGGTGTCATGATGATAGGCATCGCGTTGATGATGAATTATAGGCATCAACTAGAGTATCAACAGATACAATCTCTCTCTGAAAAACTACTTACTTATGATCAGTTAAAAGACGAATTTTTAGCTAAGACATCACATGAATTAAAAACACCACTACATATAATTTTGAATCTGAGCCGTTTTTTATTAGAAGGTCAAGAAGGCCCATTAAATCAACATCAGCAACAAAGTTTATTATTTATTAATAGAGAAGGACAGCGGCTGACTCGACTTGTGGAAGACTTATTAGACGCATCAAGGATTAAAGAGCAAGAGGTCCGTTTATTCATCCAGCCTACAGCACCGTATTATCTAGTAGAAGAGATTTTAGCAGAAATGAAAGTTTTATTACCACAGGCTAGAAATCTTGAACTGAAAAATGAAATACCACAGAACTTTCCACCTTTATTAGTCGATCCTGATCGTTTTAGGCAAATTATTTATAATCTAGTTCATAATGCTATTAAATATACCGAAACTGGTACAATTTCTGTGACAGGAGAGGTAAAGGATCATAAAGCAGAGATAAAAGTCATTGATACAGGAGTGGGGATTGAATTAAAAGCCCAAGAAGCAATTTTCACCACTTTTTATCAAGGGAATCATCAAGGCACAAAGAATTCAGAAGGCCTAGGATTGGGATTGGTCATTGTAAAGCATCTAGTTGAAATTCAAGATGGGGTTATTTGGGTTGAATCAGCACCAGGTGAGGGATCTAGTTTTATTTTTACTTTACCGATAGCAAGTGAATCTTTTTTTAAGTCTTCACAGGTAGGTTTAAAAGATCCTTATATATATAAACAAAAGGATGCTCTTTATCAGCAAGAGGAGATGCCAAGAGAAGTAGAAGTCCTAGGAGAATATACGATTTTAGTTGTTGATGATGAAATAGTTAACCGAAAAATTATGATTACTCTTATGAATCAGATGGGGCATCGTGTTCTTTCTGCTGATAGTGGTAAAAGAGCTTTAGAACTTTTAGGAGAAGAAAAAATAGATCTCATGATTTTAGATTTGATGATGCCCGATATGACGGGAGACCAAGTATGTCAAAAGGTCCGTGAGCAGTATTCTATAACAGAACTTCCGATTTTAATTCTTACTGCTGCAGGAAGAACTTTAGACCTGTTGAATGCATTTCAATGTGGAGCAAATGATTTTCAGAAAAAGCCTGCTGACGCTGATGAATTGAAAGCTAGGGTCAAGTCTTTGTTATTAATAAAAAAATCTGCTGAGGAAGCAAAATGGCGAGAACTTAAATATTTCCAATCTCAAATTTCACCTCACTTCCTTTATAACACCTTGAATACTATTATTGGCCTTAGTTATAGGGATAGTGAAAAAACAAGAGAGGCATTACAAAATTTATCTACGTATTTTAGAGCTAAATTAGAGCTACATCTTCAAAATGATTTTATCACCCTAGAAGAAGAATTGGAACTAGTAAAGGCTTATTTAGAAATTGAGCAGATGAGATATAATGATCGGCTACAAGTTCAATATGATATAGATAAAACAGCAAAGGCGCACCTCCCTTCTTTGACATTACAGCCCTTGGTGGAAAATGCAGTACGTCATGGCATCGCTGTTAGAGATCAAGGGGGAAGCATTATCATTTCTGTAAGAAAAAGAGAGTCTAAGAGAGTCTGTGTTATTATTAAGGATGATGGCCCAGGTATGTCCTTTGAAAAGCAAAGGGAACTTTTGCAAGGAGGAAATGGCCAGATTGGCTTTGCTAATGTGTTAAAGAAAATCACACTTATTCAAGGAGCTTCTATTGAATTAGATAGCCATGAAGGGGAAGGTACCTGTATCACAATTTTACTTCCAGAGGTGAAGGAATATGAAAGTAATGCTGATAGATGATGAGCCAATTGCATTGGATGTTTTGGAGGTTATGTTAAGTTCATTAGAAGGAATTCAGATTGTTGGAACGTATACAGAACCAGCAAAAGCCATACAAAACATGAAAAATTTAAATGTGGACGTTGTGTTTTTAGATATGGAAATGGGAGAAATGAATGGTCTTCAGGTTGCTGAAATTAGGGACGAAATTATTAATACCAGTTTTGTTCATATTTGTAGTCGTTATATCAGGTCTAGGTTTTTTAATAGTAAAAAACTATATTGATGTTGCTGTAGATACAGAAAGAAGAAATTTAGAGAATATTAATAATGTAGTAGTAGATGCATTAACGTCTGCTAGCTATGCTAATCGGTATGTAAGGTCAACCTTTGAAGAAAAGGATTCTCAAGAATTGAATACAATATTATCGGCTCAGCGTTATATAGAGGGGTTAAAAATAGGGCATGAAGGCTATGTTGTAGCTTTTAATGATACTGGGGATATAAAATTACATTCAGATCCTGATTATATTGAAAAGTACGGATTTAAAGTAGAGGGAAAATATGCGAAGATATATGATCAACTACTACAATATTCTTTAGAGAATACCCCTGAAGACTTTACATATAACGGGAAGGAATTTAATCAGGTTGAGGTTGGTGAAGAACGTTTTGAAATAGAGGGTAGAAAGCATTACGCTAGAATAGATCGATGGGAAGGTTTGTATACTGTTAGTGTTTTAGATGAATATAACATAATAGCAGAAGCAAAAGAAAAGATAAGAAAAGTAATCTTTTTATTGTTACTATCTATTATTTTGATCTCAATAATTTTTATATTCCTAATCAAAAAATTAGTAGGAGATAAGATGAATATAGTAAGAGAAAATGCAAGGAAATTTGGGCAAGGATATTTTGATATGCTAGAAGAAATTCAAGGGACCGGAAATGATGAAATTGATGAAACAAATCAGGTTTTAATTGATTCTGCTAAGCGTTTAAGTTTGATTGTAAAGAGCTTAAGTGACCGTAGTGCAGAGTTAACAGAGAAAGGAAGGATATTAGAAATATTAAGCAAAAGTTATAGCAGAGGTGGTAGTGAGATTGCAGCAGCAGTTGATGAGATAGCCAGGGGAAGTCAACAGCAAGCAGAAGAAACCATGTGCGGAGTAGAAGGATTAAATGAATTGAGAGAAGTGATAGAGAAAGAGCAAGGGAAAGTAAGGGTTTTAAATACTAGGATAGAAGATATTGATAGATTAAAAGAAGAAGGCAATACCATTATTGAGAATTTAGTAGAATACACAGAGAAAAGCAACGAAACCATAAGAGAGGTAAAAGAGGTTATAAATAAAACCAATATAAGTGCAGAAAGGATTGAAATGACTAGTACAAAAATCAAAGAAATAGCAGATCAAACAAACTTATTGGCCCTCAATGCTAGTATAGAGGCTGCTCGAGCAGGAGCACAGGGGGCAGGATTTGCAGTAGTGGCAGAAGAAATTAGAAAATTGGCAGAGGAATCTAATATACTAGTATTGGCCATTGAAGAAGTAATAAGAGAATTATCAAAGGAAACAAAAGAAGCAGTTGAGGTCATGGATCAGATAGAGGAAGTAGTGAATCAACAGACCCAAAGTGTGGTAGAAACGGGAGATAGGTTTGAAGGGATACGTGAGAAAATTAATGAAATAAAAGAATTAATAGGAGATTTGACTGTAAATGGAGAAGAAATGATAGAAAAAAAAGATAAGATTACAGAGATTATAGAAAGTTTAAGTATGGTAGCAGAAGAGAGTCATGCCAATACAGAGGAAGTGAGTGCACAAGTAGAGGAGCAAAATAATAGTACAATGGAATTAGAGGGTTTAAGCAGAGATTTAAGAAGGGTAGCAGAGGAATTGCTTCAAAAATTAGATTTACTAAGGAAAAAATAAATACTTTGAAGGTCAAGATGGATTACATGATAGGTAGATTAAAGAAAGAATAGAATGGAGGTAGTACTTTGTTTATCGCCAGGCAACCTATTTTTAATCAAAATCTAGATGTTTTTGGATATGAATTATTATTTCGTTCTGATCATCAATCGAAAGAATTTGACGGGTCTTCACCTACACGAGCAACAGCCACAGTGGTAAGTGGTTTATTTGAGTCGAATATTGACCAGATTGTAGATGATAAATGTGCCTTTGTAAATTTTGACGGAGATTTTATCCAATCGAGCACCCTTGAATTAATTGAGCCCCACCGTCTTATTATAGAAGTGTTGGAAGGAGTAGAAGTGGATGATTCCTTAATAGCTAGACTTAAAGAGCTTAAAAATAAAGGTTATAAAATAGCTTTAGACGATTTTGTTGAATCTTATGAGGAGTATCCACTTGTACCTTTGGCAGATATTATTAAATTTGATATCATGGCAACTCCACTAGATAAAATTGGATCGACTGTTCAAAAGGCACGTTTGCAAAAAAAGATATTGTTGGCAGAAAAAATTGAGACAGAAGAAGAGTTTCTACAGGCGAAAGAGATGAAGTTTCATCTCTTTCAAGGATATTTTTTTAGCAAACCAAGGATTATTAAAAAATCGGATAAGAGAACTATTTCTAATACTCATTACACTCGGCTACTATCAGAATTAAAAAAGGAAGAACCTTCCTATCAAATTTTAGCAGAAATTATTGAGCAAGACGTAAATTTAGCTTATCGGTTAATGCGTGTAGCAAGTATTCGTTCAGGTGATGACTTGCTTTATTCTATAAAACGTGCCTTGACGTATATGGGACTAGAAGAAATAGAACGTTGGATCAATATATTGATGCTTCAAGCCATTGATCATTCTAAACCAAAAGAATTAATGAGAATATCTTTGATCCGTACAAAATTTGCAGAAGCCATTGCCAACCATGGAAACTTAAAGCATTTAAGACGTGAGGCAGCCATGATGGGGCTTTTTAGTACCATAGATGCTATATTAGATAAAAATATGTCAGATGCTTTAAAAGATATTTCTCTTCCAAGTTCTATTAAGGAAGTCTTAATAGATCAAAAAGGAGCTCTTTTGCCAGTACATGAATTGTTGATGGCTTATGAAAAAGGGGATTGGGATGCAACAGAAACAATTGCGAACAGGATGGGAATAGAGGCGAGTATTTTATACTATGAATATCTCTCAACTATTGAGTGGGCTAGGAAAACCTTTGAGGTTATTGATATGTAAAAAATGAGGAATAATTAGGTGAATGAATGGAACAATTACTCAAATATATAAAGAGAATACTAATGATATTTTTAATGATGTGCATAGGGGTTACTTATTTCGGTGTTTACTTTCCTTTGAAAACAGAGTTAGAAAAAAAGACAATTGAAAATTTTTATTTGGTTTCAGAAGCAAATGAAAATTTGGTTAATCAATTTATTACTCGGTGTGTAGAAGGGGCAAAAAGTATTTCAAGTCGTACAATGATTAAAAAGCAAATTGTACTTTATCAAGACGAAAGAATCACTTTTGAAGAATTGGTTTCTTATACAGAACCTTTATATTTAGAAGGAATTTTTGCGTTAGACAACATAAAAAGTGCAAAACGTATTGTTAATAGGCAAGAAGTCGTAGGGTATGGAGACAAAGAAAAAATAAGTCTGTTTGAAATAAGGGAAGAAGATAAAGTTGCTTTTGAAATCATTCAATTCAAAGAAGATTTTTTTATTCGTGTCTATTCTCCTGTTTTGAATGAGGAAAAAGTAGTAGGATATGATCTTTTATTATTTGATTTATCAACAGTGATTCAAAAAGTATATGAAAGTAATATACATTTATTGATTTTGGATGAAAAGGAAGCTAAAGAAATAAGAAATAATCCTATTTATCAAGATCAAAAAGAATTTCTTGTTAGAACAGAAGATACCAGTGGATATTTAAAAAAGATTGAAAGTTCAAATCAATATTTATTTCTTGAAGTCGATGAATGGAAGTTACTTCATAGGATAAAGAGTATAACAAAGGGATATGCCATTAGTTTTTTAGTTATTGTAATTATTTTTGTAGCACTAACCAATGGGTTGACAGTATATGTAACGAGGAAAGTGATGAGGGGCATTGAAAAGAGTAGAGGAGAATACAAGGAAATTATGGAAAAGGATGCATTGACTTGTGCATATTCGAGAACATTTTTTGAGCTGATGAGTAAGGAAGGTGCATTTATACCTAAGGTTAAAGAAGGTGTAAATCTAGTTGTTATGGTAGATATTGATAACTTTAAACAAATAAATGATACATTTGGACATGCAAAGGGGGATGAAGCCCTTATATATACGGCAGATGTCATTAAAAGAAAGATCAGGGAAAAGGATTATATTATTCGGTATGGTGGAGATGAGTTTTTGATTTTTTTAATGGGTTGTACCCAAGATATAGGGGAGAAAATGATGAAAAGCATTAATGATTTTTTATTGCACGATAAAACCTTTGAAATTCCCCTTTCGATTTCTTATGGAATTGTGGAAATAAGAAATCAGGACAAGTTATACCAAGCTATCGAAGAAGCAGATAATAAAATGTATTTAGATAAAAAAGGAAAAATTAATAATAGAAGATATGAAATACAGTAGTATTATACTTACTACGATAACAAAAATTGGACCGGATTTTCACCACTTCTGTTATAAAAAAATTGATTTTCACATATAAATGTTGAATTTTCTAACTTTTTGTATTAAACTGTACAATAATAAGGGGTTTACAATATAAAACGGGGGAGTTAGAAAAAGATGAATAAGAAGGATCACTCAAAGATTTGCATTATGATTGTTCCTTATACAAAAAAGGTTAAAAAGATAGTTATACCTCATTGGCTACCAAAAGCCATGGTGCTATTTATTGTAACTTTTTTTATTGTATTAGGTCTTAATCTTACTTATCAAGAAAACCTGAAGCGGCAGTATAAAGATAAAACTTTGATGATTAGTGTTTTAGAAGAAGAGGGTATAGAAAAGGATCAGGAGCTAGCCAACCTCACATTTCAAATGAAAGAATTACAGAAAACTGCAAATGATCAGCTACAACAAAAAATGAATCAGGTAGAAATGAAGTTGACGGACATCGAAAATTTGCAAAAAAAACTAGAAGAAATGGCAGGTATCCAGGCAGTGGCCCAGGGTGGAGGGGGTAGCAAAGAAATTCAGCTGAAGGCGATAGATCCCTTGGAAGGGATGGAAGTATTAAATGAGGTTTTGGTTAATAAAGAAATAGAGTTAGAGCAATTTATCAAGACGTTAGAGAATCAGTTTGAGTATTTAGAATCTGTTCCTAATTTTATGCCTACAGCAGGAAGACAGACTTCTAACTTTGGAAACCGAAGAAGTCCTTTTAGTAGACGGATTGAATTTCATCAAGGAATTGACATAGCAAATGCAAGAGGAACAGATATTGTATCTGCTGGTAAAGGTATTGTCCTATTTTCAGGGTACAACGGTGGATATGGGCAAACAGTTATTATTGATCACGGAAATGAATATAGAACATTATATGCGCATCATAGTCGTTTACTAGTTGAGGCTGGAGAAGAAGTGGAGAAGGGGCAGGTTATTGGGAAAATGGGGAGTACAGGGCGATCAACAGGAAGTCATTTGCACTTTGAAATCCATCATAAGGGAAAGCCCATAAATCCATTAGACCTTTTACAATAAAGAAAAAAGTGGGGGATATCTATGTTTAAAAAAAGAACCGATGCCATTGAAAATATTGACTCTTTAATCGGAGAAAATATTAAAATCATTGGAAAGATTCAAGGTAACGGAAACCTTAGAATTGATGGTAAAGTAGAAGGGGATATAGAGTATAACGGAAATATTGTGGTAGGGGAAACAGGGACTGTTCACGGGAATATTAGTTGTGGGGAAATTTCTGTTGCAGGAACTGTAAGGGGAAATGTTTCATCAAATTCAAAGTTGATTCTTCTTCCGACAGGAAGTTTAAGAGGTGACTTAGAGGTAGCTAGTTTTATTGTCCATGAAGATGCTATTTTTGATGGAAATTGTAAAATGTCTAATCATAAGGTAAGAGAAATTCATCCAAAAGAAATAGCTAGTCAAGAAAATTAGAAGAATCCAAACATCCTCATACCGATGAGTACAATAGCCAAATCAGCTAAAATATGCACAATCCAAGAGTTGATAAAATTTTTAGACTTTGTATCTATAAAGTTAAAAATAAAACCTACAGTAATTAGGCCTGTTAATGCTAAAGCCATTAGCCAAGGGTTAAACCATGATTTAAAGATGGCAATATGATATAAGGCAAAAAGTAAAGAGGAATAAATATAGGCTATCTTCTTAAACTTCATTTCATATAGATTTAAAAATATAAATCCTCTAAAAAAGAACTCTTCTAAAAAAGAATTTACAAAAGTGACATAGAATGCTATAAAAATAAAGTTAACGGGTGTAATGGATTTGTTTTGGAGATCTTGTATGATTCCTTCTAGATTAATCATATCTTTTACTATGATATAAGTGATAATGAGTACTGAAAAGCTTACAAGCCCTAGTAAAAGGCCCATTGTAAGATCCTTTTTGTTGCAACTTTTATCATGAAAGGCCATTTTAAAGGGTAATTTTTTATACAGTTTTATGTAGCCAAAAGGTATTATTGTAAATAAAAATATTTTTACTAGTGTCTTTGTTAAATAAGTAGTTTTTATGACTTGCTCTACATAGTATAACAAGACACAGGCTATGAGAGAACTTATCACTACATATGCATATTTTTTCTTCTTATCCATTACTAGCATCTCCTCATTTTATTATGTTTTTATTATAGCATGACCATAGGGAAACCCCAATAAGCAATTCTTGTATAATATTCTAATGAA
>JAAZLH010000260.1 GCA_012799415.1 Candidatus Epulonipiscium sp.
ATTGTATCTACACTTGCAAAAATACCTGATATCAAGATAATAACAAATAAAATAACTCCGATAACTAAAATTACTCCTGAAACACCATAAAATATTTTACTTGGTTTAATAACTTCTTTTTTCATATAAAATCCCCCATTTTTTATTTCAACTATCTCTTTTCAAAACTTAAGAACGTATTTTAAAATTACAAACAAATTAACTTATCCCAAACGTTCATTGTATTTTTATTAAATATATATGTCTTATTATCCTTTTTTATTTTTAAGAAATCACAATTCATTGGACTATAAATATCCTCCATATCTTCTCTTACAATCTCAGCATCAAACGCCCACAAATCTACTCTTTCACCCATTAGACATTCCCATGGAATACCATCCATTATTTCATCTGTAAAAAATATACCAGTTTCAAAAAATGTACATGAAAATATACTCATCAAATTCAATATTACATTTTGTGCTTCCTGTTTTATTACTCTATCTTGATAATTCAAAACAATCTGATCTGATTCAAATAACAAACAGATTTCTAACCATGATTCCTGCAGACTTGGTAAAACCTCAGGAGTCCAACCCATTGCGTATGGTCGAACATTTAATTTTAATCCATTAAAATTAATCCTCCTGGTTTCCCCATTACATCCACAGTAAATAAAACCATTGTCTTCTTTCTTCCATTGGAAACCTTTAAACATTGAATCTTGATATGCTCTATCAAAACCAATTGATGAAAGTATACATTTATATTTATCAATAGCTATACACCATTGTCATGCTCAGTTTTATCATCTGATCTTAAAATTTCGTTGAATATCTTAACGATCTCCGCATAACCAATAATTCTTCCACCTTCTTGAATAGTGATAATCTTGCCTTCCCAAAGACAATTTGGATAGTATTCTGGTGTGATAAACGTAATTGTTCCCCAAATAAATTCTCCTGGATATACAATATCTCTATCGTAATAATGATGGATTCCAGTTGTTAAATAATTTTTACGAACTTTATGTGCTGGTCGATATCCAGATGCACATAACTTTCTACCACCTTCTTCAGGTCTTATAAATTTGAATATAACTTCAACATCAGGATCCCTCAATATCTTCACCCCTTACCGAATATATCTACAGTAAATATTTACAAATTTACACAAAAAGTATTATTCTGTTAGTTGTTGCTGAACGCCCAGTAACTCGTAAGCTCACACGGACGTGCGCCCCTTTAATAACAATCCCATACCAAGTACCATTCTCCTTCATCTTTCGATTTACATATGTAAAAGTTTCCATTATCAGCTATCATGAATCTTGGTTTTTCTTCTGAAGAAATTTGAAAAATATATTCCAAATCACCTAAGCAAGGAGATTGTATAAAGGATGCAAATCCTCCAATCTTCGTAAATATATAACTATCAAACTCATCAAAAAACTTATCACTTAATTCATCAGACTCATTAATTTCCATCATGTCAAAATAATCCCATGCTTCTTCCCAACAAGGATAATCTGGTTTTAATGCCTTTGACCACTTAATCTGAAATTGTTTATATCTTTTACATTCATTAGGTGTCTCAACTAGGTTCATGCCTTCTATAGTATCATATTCTTTAAGTAGCCAACCTTCACCGTTTTTGGCATGGTCACATGGTAACTCTTTTGAATTTATATACATTTGAATTAACTGTTTATTCCCAAAATACTCTCTCCCGTTTGGTACTTCAGGTACATAAATTTGAATAACTGGTATCATATATCCATCTCTATCCTTTGGTCATTCTTCCATTTGCTTTATATAAAAATTTCCACCAAAGCTGCTTTTTATGGTTTTTCCGAGGCAAGATCCACTAATTTGTGCAATAATAGGTATCCTACCAATCTTTTTTAACTTACTAAATATATCCATACAACCTCCCATAATTTTCATCTTACTTGATGGACCAAAAGTTTCGAAAAAAAAATTGTCTTTACCAAATAACTGGATTAGTAAACTAATCGTATCCTTTTTATCTGGTACTCTCCATATTTTATCATGTTTTTGCCACTTTCGTCCACCAATTTTTTGACGTTTTTGACAGAATAAAGAAATCTAAAGCTTTAGTTTGCGGGGTTTAGGAGGAAACAACCTTGTTTTATAATCACATAGATAAGATTAAGGATTTAATATGAATAGTATTCATATGCTTCTTTTATTAGCCTTACTGCTTCATCCACCTGTGAACTATCAGAAATTTTTATTCCTATCCACTCTTTTCCACTATAATGGTGGTTAGGAAGGTTTTTAAAATATTAAAGATTGAAGATGATAGAAGTAACCCATCAGTTCTTATATGTATGTAACTACAGTTCTTATATGTATGTAACTATTTTAATTAAAATATCCTCTAATTTGTGATAGACTAACGTTAGAATAATTTGAAAATCTACAGTTTATCATTTTTAAATATTATCCAAGCTATAACAATGAGAATTAAGAGGGTTTGTACATCTTGCAAATATACCGTATTTACTTATTGCTGCAATCAATGGATAACCATCCTCGACACATTTGAGGTTATTTTGAAGTATATATGATTCCACTAAACTTTTATCTAAAAGGCGGGTGTTCTTGCAAGATGGATAATTTGAGTATCCCAAAAAATGGCTTTTACCTTTTCTTAGCACCATTTTAGCATTACATTCTTTACATTTTATATTACTTTTTATAATAAATGATGAAAAGCTATTATCCTCTGATGATGAAGTTTTAGGAAGAAAGTTTTGATATTTATGCATTTCCAATAATGAAGTTATCGTGTCGGCAGTTTTTTCACCTTCGAAACGCACAACGTACCAGAAATTTATTGGAAGAGCTTGATTTTCTGAAATAAATGATGTGTTTATGACTGGTACTCCATACCAAATTATACGTTTATCAATAATAGTAATTGGTGACCATGCGAAAGGGGATTTATGGCATATTTTCAACAAATGTGGAGATAACATGTGTGGGTTTTCAGCTCTTATAGATACATTTACTCCACTTTTCTTTGCTGCTAATAGTCCATCTACAATATCTTCTTCATTGATGCTCTTGTGAATAGCTTTCTGCAAACAAAAAATTACCCATCCCTGTCGCCATATCGTCAAGAGGTAGGATATCTTCATATATTTTTGTTAACTCATTAGCATATTCAGGATTTTTATATACAATAGAAAGGTAACCGCAATGTTTAACAGGATTATGCTTGACAGCCATAAAAAGCAATTCCGATACATCCATATTCAGTCTGTTTGCTACATTGGACGCATAGAATAACTGTTCATCATCAGAAGATTAAAAAGCAAGCCGGCAGGCATAGTCAAACAAATTATTAATATCTATCTCTTTTCGGTCTTTTCGAATAGAATCTAAAATTGGATCGATAACTGACAAAGTACCGCATTTATGTAAAAGTTCAGCTATTTCATCTTGTGAGTTAATATTTCCTCTTTTCCAATCATTTTTTAAAAGCTCTGCTATTTTCTTAGAGACTTCCTCTGAATCATTTACTCCAAAATGAAATATGCCTATTCCCTCTTTCGCTCCTGGCATAAAGCTCAATTGATTTGGAGAAGTTCTATTAAACGGAAGCCTAAAATCATTCGGAAGCTTCCCCTCTGAATTCAAGCTCTTATAAATTATACTGTATATACTTTGTTCACTCATTGAAAAATATTTCCCCCTATTTTAAAAAGCTGTTATCTATTATCGGTTGTTTGACAGTTGAAAAAATAAAAAGTTCGTGAAAGCCTTGATATGGGCTTATTTTTTTGTCAAATTTACAAACTTTTTATTGCACAATGTATCACAATGTGATATAATATCTATATATA
>JAAZLH010000033.1 GCA_012799415.1 Candidatus Epulonipiscium sp.
AGCCACAAGGAGCGCTATAAAGACGCCTTCACCTATATTAATCAAAGATTCAACTATTCTAAAAAGTACTGCTGAATGACCAATCAAATCGTTCACCTCCCATCTCTTCCTATTATCAAATCAATCTCATGGTATGTCAACACTAAACTGTACAATTTTTATAAGGTGTTTAGTTATCAATCACGCTCATTTATTTGTAAATTCTAATGCTAACAGTGATAACTCGTTGTCACTTTACTTGGATCCCTTTCTCGTATGCTCCTGAGCCGAGAAGCCAGCTAATAAATACATCTGGTTCTGCCACACAGGCTGGCATACTCGCGTTTCAAAGTACTCACCATTAATAAATTCAGTCTTCAGGATCTTAAAGGTTGCTTCTGCTACGGCATTGTCATATGGCGTTCCCTTGTTGCTCAATGATCGTTCAATATCTTGATACGATAAAACCTAAATATTTTAGCTTTTCTTTTATCTTTCTTTGACCATAATTTTGTCGATTCTCTTAAAAGATTTCAATAATGAATTTTGCAAATTCATCATCTTCTTGATCACGTTTTTTGCTTCATAGTAATACGTACTTCGAGGGACCTGTAAGTATCTACACATCGCTGATACCGAATATTTGTGACGATTATTTCTTATCACATTTATCTTCGTCCCATGATCAGCGCCGCTTGCTTTTTAGAGTAACTTAATGATTTATCATTTAGTTACTTTTATCCTTTAGGGCAAATATCATTTTCCATTGCGAGTTGTTTGTTCTGTTTTCTGAGACGAATCAGCTCTTCTTGTTCCGGTGTACGATTGTCCTTCTCTTCAAATGAGCCACTTTCTTTTTGTTGGCGTACCCACTTGTCGAATGCGGAAGGCGTAAGGTCATACTCTTTAACAATTTCAGCTCTGGGCTTGCCTGATAAATAAAGTTGAACCACTTGTTCTTTAAATGTTTTAGTAAAGGTTCGGCGTTGTCTTTTTGTCATTTTATTATCTCCTTGGAGCGATTAGTGACTTAAGATTAACTGACCTTAAGGAATCTGTCCAACTTAGTGTAACCTATCCAGTTTTAGTGATCTAGTATTACTGTGCAATTTCTAAATACATCTACTTAATGGTTCTAATCAAGAATTTCATCAATAGGCTTGTCAGCTCAATCATATATTCTATTTCATTTACGTTCACATTATCATCATGTTTTATGTAGGTGTTCTGATAATCCTTATAGTAGTTAATCAAGGCATTAAACATATTCCTTAACTCTTTAGATACATCCGTTTGTTTAAGAGCTTGTCCAATTTCAGCTATTTGGTTCTCTAGACTTTTCCCATTCCCTAGTATTTCTTTAAGTAATAATTCAAAAGCTAACCTCATATCATCAAGAATATTGCGTTCATAAATTCTATTGTCATATTTAATCAGTGCTTCGTTATAAATTTTCAATGATCTAGGATACTGACTCAACCAATGAATAGTCTCCTGCACTAATTCAAGCTCACTGATAAGTATATCAGTATATAGTTTCCCATACTTTGACAAGAGCTTTGTTTTTAAAGCCCTAGCATCGTCATTTTCTGCAAAATCAGGTAATTCACAAAGCTCCTTAATGATGAAAAACTGCTGCTCATCATTAAATGCCATTATATTTTTTCTCAGTGCAGTTCTCTTATTAGGAGCGGAATCTGGAAACGGATAATTACTATAAGGTATATTTACGTCGAATTTCACCGCATAAGCTGTGGAATACTCAGCTATTTTACTACCAGATAAACCTGTGTTGGTTTCTCCTAAGACATCCGATGCATATGTTATAAATGCACTATCCATCAAAACACTCCTCCCCATATCAGCAAAATATTCTGACACCTTTTTTTTATAAATAAAGCGGGCAAAGCTATCTGACTTACTCTCTTCATGCCCGTTCTCTTTGATGTGTTATGTCTGTATTCTTAATTTGTCCGTTCTCTTTCACTACCGATCTGAAAAGTTACCATCACTGCTTATCTGAAAAGTTACCATCACAACCGATCTCGGTGTCAAAGTAATCATGCCTATCAGGGATGTCATCGTCACTACCGATCTTGATACCAGCCTATTTGCCTATCTGTTTATTCTGTATAGCTACTCATCTCTCCATCACCCTAATCAACTTGTCCACTTGTCCGTGCCCGGCACCTCTCAAATCTAAGCTTTAGTTGATGTAACCCTTATTACTTCTAAGCCTCATATAAGATTCCCAAAATTTACTTATGTGTATGAAAAGTTTCTTGGGGAGTTGGAGAGTTGGGGGGAGTAGGGAATCATCATTTCAAGATTCTTTTATTCTTCTCTCCCAGCAGCAACCTCAGCCAAAGCTCCAACTTCTTTCTCTACTACTCCCACTAAATATGATAAGAATTCATCTCTCAAATCACTTCTTCTAAGAGCTGTCTCCACTGTAGCTTCAAGGAATCCCTGCTTGTTTCCTACATCATATCTCTTACCAATAAAATCGTAAGCGTACATATCTTCTTTTAGTGCCAGTTCTTTCAAAGCATCCGTCAGCTGAATTTCTCCACCTTTTCCTGGCTTCGTCTCTGCTAAAATATCAAAGATGCCTGGATTGATGATATAACGTCCTAATATTGCTACATTAGATGGTGCTTCATCTACAGCAGGCTTCTCAACTAGACCCTTAACGGTGTAGACTCTATCACTTACTCTCTTACCATCAACGATTCCATATTTACAAACATCTTCATCTTTAACAGTTTGAACGCCTAACACTGAAGTTTTATACTCATCATAACATTCGATCATTTGCTTAAGACATGGCGTGTCCTCAGTATAAACTACATCATCACCAAGCATAACGGCAAATGGCTCGTTGCCTACAAAGGTCTTTGCACAGTAAATAGCATGTCCTAATCCTTTGGCTTCTTTCTGTCTTATGTAGTGAATATCGACAAGATCGGTAATGTCTCTAACCACTTTTAATAATTCTTCATTGGCTTTTTTCTCAAGTTCAAGTTCCAATTCAACATTCCTATCGAAATGGTCCTCTATTGCACGTTTACTCTTACCTGTTATTATAAGGATCTCTTCAATTCCACTATCAATTGCTTCCTGAATAATATATTGAATTGTAGGTGTATCTACAATTGGTAACATTTCCTTTGGCATAGCCTTTGTAGCTGGTAAGAATCTCGTTCCAAGGCCAGCTGCTGGTATGACTGCTTTGCGTACTTTCATGTGATGTTAAGACCTCCCCTTTTTGAAATTGGGCTGTATTAAAATGATGGATAGCCCTTCTATGTTGAAACAGCACTAAACATTGTTAGGGCTTTATGATTTATCTATTGTTCTGCTCAAACTTCCAAGCATCTCTGACCATTTCGTCAATCCCAAGCTCAGCCTTCCAGCCTAGCTCCTTCTCAGCTTTGCTAGCATCGGCGAAGCAGGTCGCAATATCACCCGGGCGTCTTCCAACAATATCAAAAGGAACATCGATGTCATTAACCTTCATGAAGGCATTAACAAGTTCTAAAACTGAAGTGCCTTTACCGGTTCCCAAGTTATAGATGTTAACACCCTCTTTAAGATTCTCTATGGCTTTTACATGGCCCTTGGCTAAATCCACTACATGGATATAATCCCGGACGCCTGTCCCATCTATTGTATCATAGTCATTCCCAAAAACACTTAGCTTCTCCAATTGTCCTTTAGCTACCTTAGTCACAAAAGGCATCAGATTGTTTGGAATGCCGTTAGGATCTTCACCGATAAATCCACTCTCATGAGCACCTACTGGATTGAAGTATCTTAATAGGCTAACTGCAAAATTAGGATTAGCTATTGAAGTGTCCGTTAATATACGCTCACTCATAGCCTTGGTTTCACCATAAGGATTGGTCGTTTTCTTTAGTTCCATGTCTTCTTTAAGTGGAGATGGCTGATCACCATAAACTGTTGCTGAAGAACTGAAGACAAATTTACTAACGCCATACTTCACACATATCTTACTGAGAATCATAGTACTTACCAAATTATTATAATAATACTCAAGTGGCTTGGAAACAGACTCTCCTACCGCCTTAAGTCCTGCGAAGTGAATCACACCATCGATTTTATGGTTTACGAAGACTTCCTCTAACTTTGCTTCATCTGTCACATCGATCTGATAAAAAGTAGGTTGGATGCCTGCTAAGGTAGATAGCTTGTCCAGCACTTCAATCTTTGAGTTGATAAGGTTATCAGCAATGATCACTGTATGGTTATTTTTAATTAGTTCTATGGTTGTATGGCTGCCGATAAAGCCTAGCCCTCCGGTTACTAATATGTTCATTGGTTGTGGTCACCTCGCTTTCGTAATGCATGTTCAACCTATTAATCTCTACTAAATAAATCTCTTGTGTAGACCTTGTCTACTACATCTTTAATCTCATCTGATAATCTATTTGCTACGATAACATCAGAGATTTTCTTGAACTCATCAAAGTCCTTGATAACTCTTGAGTGGTAGAACTCATCTTCATGAAGAGCTGGTTCAAATACCACAACCTCAATGCCTTTAGCTTTGATACGTTTCATAACTCCCTGGATGGCAGACTGACGGAAATTATCAGAGTCCATCTTCATGGTGAGTCTGTAGATACCTACTATTTTGGGCTGTCTTTTAATAATCATATCAGCGATATGGTCTTTTCTTGTGCGGTTAGCATCAACTATCGCAGACATGACGTTCTGAGGTACATCCTGGTAATTCGCTAGAAGTTGCTTTGTATCCTTAGGTAAGCAATATCCACCGTACCCAAAGGAAGGATTGTTGTAGTGATTGCCAATACGTGAGTCGAGTCCTACTCCTTCAATAATTTGCTTAGTATTCAGACCCCTCACTTCAGCATAGGAATCAAGCTCATTGAAGTATGCTACTCTAAGTGCAAGATATGTGTTGGCAAATAATTTAATAGCCTCTGCTTCTGTTGCATCTGTATATAGAATTGGAATGTCCTTTTTGATAGCTCCCTGTGCTAGAAGTTCAGCGAATACTTTTGCTCTTTCAGATTGCTCACCTACAACGATTCTAGATGGGTAGAGGTTATCACAAAGTGCTTTTGTAACCGTCAAGTATAATGATACAGTTTTCGCTAATTAATTTGACACATCTTTATTGCTGAAAATCGTGCTTCGATGTTTCATTCTATAACTATCTCCATTGAGATGAATAATCTCAACTCGAT
>JAAZLH010000261.1 GCA_012799415.1 Candidatus Epulonipiscium sp.
CTCTTATCAAGAGTGGCGGAGGGATTTGGCCCGATGAAGCCCGGCAACCTGTTGAAAAACAAGGTGCTAATTCCAACGGTATTGAATACCGGTAGATAAGAGAGGACGGCCGCCTCTTTTATCCGAAGAGGTTTTTTTGTTGCCAAAATTACTGAAGGAGTGATTCCATGATCCAGATAAAAAATTTATCTAAAACCTTTACAAGTGATCATAAAGAACTGGTCGCTGTAAAAAACTTATCTCTAAATATCAATAAAGCTGAGATCTTCGGTATCATAGGACTTTCTGGTGCAGGAAAATCTACCTTGATACGATGCTTAAATAGATTAGAAGAACCTACAGAAGGAAAAATCATCATCGACGGTGTAGACATCACCAGTCTAAAAGGTGCAGCATTACGAAAAGAAAGAAAAGACATTGGTATGATCTTTCAGCACTTTAATCTTCTAGCACAAAAAAACGTCTTTGATAACATTGCTTTCCCTCTGCAATTAGAAAAAATGAATAAAACACAGATTGAAACTAGGGTTGACGAACTCCTAGCCTATGTAGATCTAAAAGATAAAAAATATGCCTATCCGGCACAACTTTCCGGAGGACAAAAACAAAGGGTCGCCATTGCACGAGCTATCGCTACCCAACCTAAAGTTTTACTTAGTGATGAAGGTACCTCTGCCCTAGATCCTAAGACAACCAAATCCATCTTAGAATTACTAAACAAAATTAGAAAAGAATTTGGGATTACCATTGTGATGATTACCCATCAAATGGAGGTTGTCAAAGAAATTTGTGATCGGGTGGCTATTATGGAAAACGGACAGATCATTGAAGAAAATACAGTAGAAAATCTTTTTAGAGAACCTAAAACCAAAATTGCCCACAGTTTTATTAACAGCTTACAAAACAAGGTGGAAGAAGAAATTCTAAACCCTAAAGACTTCAGTGGAACTCTCACCCGACTTACCTTTTTAGGGGAACATACAAAAAAACCAGTTATTTCACAAATGATTCGCTCCTTTCAGGTAGATGTAAACATTCTTTCCGGAAATATTAATAAACTTCAAGCCAACAATGTAGGTTACTTAATAGTAGAACTTACTGGTAGGGAAAATGAAATAAAAAAAGCTCTTTCATTTTTACAAGATGAAAAAGTCCATGCGGAGGTGCTATAATGGTTGCCTTAGTCATTCCTGCTTTATTAGAAACATTATATATGGTATTCTTTGCAACTCTTTTTTCCTTACTTGTAGGGTTTCCTTTAGGGGTCCTACTGGTTATTACAGAAAAAAATAACATATGGGAAAAGCCTGTGTTTAATAAAATACTAAATAGCGTTATTAATATCTTACGTTCACTACCTTTTTTAATTTTAATGATTTTAGCTTTTCCTTTATCTAAATTATTGGTTGGAAAAACCATTGGTACTACTGCAACCATTGTACCTCTTTCCATTGCCGCTGCACCTTTTGTAGCCAGAGTGATTGAGAGTAGCTTAAAAGAAATTGATCGAGGTATTATTGAATCTAGCTTAGCTATGGGGGCTAGTATTCCTCAGATTATATTCAAAGTCTTATTACCCGAATCTATGCCTTCTTTGGTCCTTGGTACTACTTTAACCATTATTACTTTAATTGGCTATTCTGCTATGGCAGGTGCTATTGGTGGCGGTGGGCTAGGAGATTTAGCCATTCGTTTTGGCCTTTATCGTTTTCAGACTGATGTCATGATCATTTCAGTCATTATCATTGTTATCTTAGTGCAGGCTACTCAATATATAGGGAACACAATTGCAGCGAAAATAAATAAAAGATAGGAATTAATATGAAATGGAGGATTTATATATGAAAAAAATATCATTACTTACTATTATCACTATATTAGCAGGAATATTATTAACTGCCTGTGGCAGCAAAGGATCCAAGGCAAATGAAATTAAAATTGGCGTTAGCCCTGTGCCACATAGCGAAATTATTGAATACATTAAAGAAGATCTTGAGAAAGAAGGACTTCAAGTTACTCTTATTGAGTTTACTGATTATATTAAACCAAATCATGCCTTAAATGATAAAGAATTGGACGCCAACTTTTTTCAACATGGTCCCTATTTTGAAGATTTTATCGCTAAAGAAAATCTAAAGTTAGTCTCCTTAGGAAATGTGCATATTGAACCTATGGCCTTGTACTCGAATAACCACAAAACCGTAGAAGACTTGCCAAATGGTGCACACATTGCTATACCAGCGGATTCCGTCAATGGTGGTCGGGCTTTACTCCTTCTTGAATCAAATGGACTTATTAAACTAAAAGAAGGTGTAGGCTTAGAGGCGACAGAGAAAGATATTATAGAAAATCCTAAAAATATTGTTATCACTGCCTTAGAAAATGCACAACTTCCAAGAATTCTTGGCGATGTAAACGGGGCTGTTATTAACGGAAATTATGCCCTAGAAGCAGGCCTGAATCCTGTTAGTGACGGCCTAATTACAGAAGGCAAAGACTCTCCTTACGCTAATCTTGTGGCTGTTCGAGCAGGAGAAGAAGGGCAGGATAAATTCGTTAAATTACTAAAAGCATTGCAGTCTGATAAGGTTAGACAATTTATAGAAGAAAAATATGAAGGCGCTGTTGTACCTGCCTTCTAGGAAAAAAAGTAGGAGTACTCTATTGAATCTATAGAGTAACTCCTACTTATAAAATATCTTTAACCATATACCTTTCCTTCCCTCTCTATGGCATCTAAAACAACTTTTCTTTCTTCATTTAACTTAGCATATTCCTTTAATATCTTTATATCGTAATTTCCCATAAAAACTTCATCTTTACAGTAAAGAACTTCTTTGTTCCCCACAATTTGCGCTGCAAAAACTGTATTCAAATTTTTCAAGTCAATCAGATCTACATCTTTTTTAATTTCAAAAGAAAGATGATTCGCCAATATAAATAATTCATAAGACGTCTTATTATCATTGGTGTAAATAGCTAAGTCAACATCACTATCTTCTCGCCCTTCACCTTTTGCAAAAGAACCAAAAAGATAAATAAAAATAGGGTTTATTTCCCTTTTTAAAAAACTCACTATTTTTTCTATACATATTTCTGATAAATACATGAAATTCCTCCTGTTTTATCTCTGAA
>JAAZLH010000262.1 GCA_012799415.1 Candidatus Epulonipiscium sp.
AAGGCTCCAGAGCTACGATATACTTCCGGAGGAATTGCTGTAACCAGATTCACTCTAGCAGTAAATCGAAATTACACTAATCAGCAAGGGGAAAGAGAAGCTGATTTTATACCTGTAGTAGTATGGAGGGCTCAAGCTGAAACCAGTGCAAAATATTTGGGTAAAGGTAGATTAGTAGCAGTTTCCGGTAGGATCCAGACTGGAAGTTATGAATCTTCTGAAGGGCAGCGCAAATATACAACTGACGTAGTAGCTGATGATGTGCGATTCTTAGATTGGGGCAAGGACAAGCGGGAGGAACAAGAACAGCCAGAAACACCGGGGTTTACTCCTATTGATAGTGATGAAAAATTACCATTTTAATATACTGGAGGTTTGAGCATGGCCAAAATTATGATAGATGAAAAAAGCTTGGAAGAGTTCTCCCAAGCTTTAGCAGACATACAGCTTAGCATTAAGGCGGAAGTAAACAGTATAAGTATTAACCGGGAAAAGATTTATGATTTGATAGATAACCTAAATTATACTTGGAAAGAACTTTACAATCCTGCCGAAAAAGCCTTAGCTAAATCCATGAGGTCACTGTATGGGAGATACATACACGCTATGAAATCAGGAGAATTAGAAAAAGCAGATCAATACCTTAAAGATTACCTAAGATTGAAAAGTGATATTGGATGAAATTGTAAATAATAGGTCAGCCTTAGTTGTAAAAATCAGTCGTTTACGACTGGTAATACAACCTCTTAAGAGGTTGTTAAAAGGGGACAAGCTATACAAAAAGTAATTTACATAAAATAACATATATGGAAACACATCGGCTTGTAAAGTCGCGCCATCACACTACTAACAGGATGGCGCACAGCGACTTTTTTGAGAGACAAAACAGGGTAGGAGGGGCATGACTATTGGCTTTCAACGCAATTGTAGAGAACTGTGATTTAACCGTTAATATAATTTCCAATTTTCTCAATGAAAATAAAGATAGTTACAATTATTATTTTAAGAATGTACTGCAAGCAAAGCTTGATGAGCTTAGGGTTCAAATGCTAACTGATGAAACTTTCTTATACGATGGTGCTGAGGTAATAGTAGGAGCTAGATTTTATCCTTATGCTTTTCATATCAGAAAAGAAGGGATTAGTTGCTTTAGAGTTTATCTAGCAAAAAAAATATCTACCAACTATCCAATACATATAAAGGTATCAGCGGAATATTTGCATACACACTCTATAGAAAGGATGTTTAAAGATATTGAATACCATATCTCAGAAATTTTTGGAGCTCTGGATTCTAGGCATGAGGTAAGTGAGTTTTTGTACAATTTAACTAGATTGGACATATGTAACCATAATAATGAAATGAATATAGATACTTACATAGTTCCTAAGGAATATAATTCTAGGGTTGTTACAAGGATTGGAAAAAGTGGGAAGTATAACACCAAAGTACATTCAGTAACCGAGCTGATTGGTGAATATGGGCAGAGAGTGCCATATTACCGTTATGGTTCTGGTTCATTGGTAGTTAGATTCTATAATAAGATTCAAGAGGTAGTTGAACAGAGATATAAGAGTTTTTTTATTCCAAAGTGGTTGGAAATCGGACTGATAAACGAAAAGACATTTAATATTTATGATCTTACTTACAAGCTGGACTATGATTATAACCTAGATTTTGTATATGCTCACTTGATTTACGAATATGAAAATGGATCTAGAATTAATAAATCTACCTATGAAGAAATTATTGACATATACAAGAATGATAATCTTAGCATACAAAGCAAATATGACAAGCTAGATAAAATAAGGAGACATTATAGGATAAGAAAAGTTAGGGAAATTGTAAATGTAGAGTTTCAAGTTAGATCAGAATTTCTTAGGACTTTGCGTCTTATAAACAATGAAACTGGAGAGGTTGTTGACAATAAGGATGTAAAAGAGGTTTTTGAATGTATAGATCAGGTATATGAGTATTTAACTACAAAATGCTTCAGGGTTGTTGATAGAAAAAGCAAAGCAGCTAGGAAACGGGATAAGACAACGGATCCTATTTGGATAAAAGTTCAACAATCCAAGGTAGAGAATATCAAGGAGCAGGATACCACAAAGCACACGATATATAGAGACTATAGGAAAAATGCATCGGAAGATGATTGCATTAAAAAACTTTCAAATAATCTAGCACGGTACATATATCTAAAGGCTAAGGAAATAAAAAAGCAAACAGTGCACGAAAAAGATATGAGAAATGCAATCTTAAGCGGCCTTAAGTTGGATTTGGGAAAAAATGAGACATATGACTACTTGAAAGAAAAGATAGTAAGACAGATTCGATATTATGGCGAAAAAGAGAAAGAGGAGGATTTAAAAGAATGAATTATTTAGAGATTGAATTTCAAAAAGTAGATGGATACAAAAAATTGTCTGAGCCTGCTAAGCTAATATTCCAATGGGTTTATAAAAGACATAACGCACAACAGGGGAAAGACTACAAAA
>JAAZLH010000263.1 GCA_012799415.1 Candidatus Epulonipiscium sp.
AGATAGCACCAAGGCAGAAACTTATGAGGAATTGATGGAGGGAAACAAAGCAAATCTTTGTGTTACTGACCCACCATATAATGTAAATTACACTGCTGGAAGTGAAAATGAGAGAACGATTAAAAATGATAATATGGAGGATAAAAAATTCTATGAGTTCCTTCTAACGGCATTTAAAAATGTGCTTGATGCTTTAGATGATGGTGCTGCAGCATATGTATTTCATGCAGACACAGAAGGGTTAAACTTTAGAAAGGCCTTCAAGGATGCAGGATTTCATCTTGCTAATGTTTGCATCTGGGCCAAGCAATCACTGGTATTAGGTCGCTCTGATTACCAATGGCAACACGAGCCTATTCTCTATGGTTGGAAACCTACGGGAAAGCATAGATGGTATTCAGATAGAAAACAAACAACTATCTGGAATTTTGATAGGCCCACAAAATCAGAACTTCATCCAACTATGAAGCCAGTACCTTTAGTAGCCTACCCAATTCAAAATAGCAGTATGAGTAACTGTATTGTATTAGAGCCTTTTGCAGGTAGCGGTTCTACTTTAATTGCATGTGAGCAGACGGGAAGGATTTGTTATGCTGTGGAGCTAGATGAAAAATATGCAGATGTTATTGTGAAAAGATACATTGAGTATGTCGGCTCTGATGAGGAAGTTTTTCTAATAAGAGATGGAGAAAAAGTTAAATATAAGGATATGATATAACCCTTGCAATTTCCTGTATTTAGAGTGATATATGTAAGTAACTTAAATACAGGAGGGATTTTTATGGATAGAAAGGATATTGTAAAAGCAATAAGTGAGCATTTTGGAGTAGAGTCAAAATATTTAGGAGCACCCAGCTTTGCTTATGAGATAAAAACTCCACAAGAAACTTATATTATTAACAGGGAGGGAAAGATTATGACATCTGCTGGAGAAGAGGTAGATCTAGAAAACTTGCTAACTGGTCCTGAAGCAGAAGATGAAATTACTAGCTACGAATTAGGAATACCTATGGAAGGGCATACTGGCAGAACCTTAAGAAATTTAGTGAACATGATTTATAGTAAACAGCCTTTAATTAAAAAGGCATTAGGGTTAGAAGAAAATATAGTAGAGGATGATTTTGTAACCAAAATAAATGAACTATGTATTGATAGCTTAGAAAGTTTCAAAGAAGCATTAGAAGACATTGATGAAGGAAGCCACCTTGGAATTGATTTTGATTTTCAGGAAGAAACTATTACATTTAAATATTTAGAAAATGAAGCAGCCATTAAGCTCTTTGCTTTAATTAATAAAAATGCAAAGGTCCAAAAATATGCTTCAACTAAAGTGAAACCTACTGACAATGAAAAATACACATTTAGAACTTGGCTACTTCGTCTCGGGATGATTGGTGATGAATATAAAGAAACTAGGAAAGAACTTCTTAAAAACCTTTCAGGAAATGGAGCTTTTAGAAAACCTGAAAAGGAGGACTCTAGTCATGAAGCCTAAATGTAAACTGATAGGAGAGGATGGCAATATTTTTAATTTAATGGTAATTGCATCAAGAACTCTTAGAGAAGCTGATATGCATAAAGAAGCTGATGAAATGATAGATAGAATAACTAAATCAAAAAGTTACGATGAGGCTTTGGCAATAATCATGGAATATGTTGAAGTAGAATAAAAAAAACTGTATTTCTTTGATAAATGTCTTGCTAATTACCTCTTTTAGAGTGATATATATGTATAACAAAAACACACTGAAAGGGGATAAAACCATGGCAGATAAGGAATTTTTAAAAACAAACTTTGGCATTGAGATAGAACTTACAGGAAT
>JAAZLH010000264.1 GCA_012799415.1 Candidatus Epulonipiscium sp.
ATACTAAAACCTTGTTTTCAAAAATGCTTAATTTACTTTTAAATCTAATAACTATAATTTTGCTTTTATTTTCTTTTTTGACATTGCTTTTAACAAGTATAGACTTTAGTAATATCCCTATGTAAAAGCTCAGGGATAGAAAAAATATCCCTGTAAGACTCTAAGCAATGCATGAATTGTTTTTAATAAAAGTTCCTGAAACCCTTGATATTAAAATGTTTATGCACCCTGTCACTATTATGACACGTTCCCCAGTTTCCATCTCTACAGTAAAGTTATATCCTGTATCAAATGTATTGCTTGGAAAGAGCATATTATTATTCTGCACTTCCCTCATATTATTCAGGATTATACTTGGTCCAATATCAAGTCTATTTCTTACTGGATCCTTCTCACCAAGTCTTTTTATATGTCGTGTCGCCCCTCTGTATATTACATCTCCAAGCTCCCTGTCCTGACCTTTGAAAAGATCAACAACTGCATTTATAGCATTTCGCTGATATTCTAAGCTTTCATCAAAATTAAATACTATTTTTTGTGTCATACTTTATCTCCCTCCTGAGCTTAAATAAACTCTACTCTGTAGGATTGTTCTTTTCCTTGATTATGTTTCTTAAGCTGTGCATCAAGGCGGTTCATTGTATTAAGCTTTAGGGAGATATCATCCTCAAAGGCACTATCACGGAATATTACTTTAATAGGCTTTGGCTCTATGGCTGCAATTCCATCAACTATTTTGTCTGTTACCTTTTCTTCTAAACATACAACTATTGCATCAGCGAAGATGTAGGTTCTTTCTCCTATGTTTGATAGCTTTTCAATCTTCGATGTTAGTGGGAAATCCCTATGGCGGAGCATTATTTCATAGACTACATCTATATCAGTAAAGCCAGGATTAAAATCAATTAAATCCTTATTCTTAAGTGCAGACTCCTCCATCGTTATCTGACCTTCTTTTAATACTTCACTATTCCATTTGATATTTGTATCAGCTACTTTAAATACTTTGAATCCTATATCAAGATTTTCTATTCCTTCTTTATCTTTAAAATCTTGTTTTATCTTTTCACCAGCACGACGTATACGTTCTTTCCCTATTTCAGTCAATAAATGTGGTTTCCCTAATTCTTCTGTTAAATCAATAGCATTCTGTATTATTAACCTTTTATTAGCCTCTGTATTATTGTATATATCATCCAAATTTTCAGGTAATTGAGCTAAAATATACTTTCTATTCCCCCCATCATTTGCATTTAACTCCATGATTGCATGCGCTACTGTAGCCGAGCCAGAGAAAAAATCTAATAGTATATCATCGCTCGTCATTGAAAATCCAATTAAATACTTAATTAACTCCACTGGTTTAGGATTTGAAAAAACATCTTTACCAAACAAACTTAGTAAATCACTACTTCCATCACTTGTTGTACCAGCTTCCTTAAGCAGTGTATCACTTTCATATATACTTCTTGGTTTTTTACCTTTTGGCAATCTCTGTTTAAATTGTACAGACCAACGGTCATCAATTTTAACAATTCTAACATCTCCTTTTTCTAAATCACTTTTAAATCTCTTTTCTGATCTAAGCCAACTTATTGGATTGCCATTTTCGTCATATTGTAATATAGTACCATCTGGGCATATTATAGGGTAATATTGTTTTCCAGATTTTCTCTTAAATGTATCCCAGTAAAATTTGCTTTCTTGATCTTCTTCCTTGTATCTTTTAAGATACTGCTCTGAATATAATTCGTACAATTCATCAACAAGTTCTTTATTTTTAGCATACATAACTATATATTCATGTTCTATAGCAACATGTTTCGAGTCATTTCCTCCACCTTTTTTGTTTTGCCAAACAAAATCTGCAATATGATTTTCTCGTTCAAACACTTCATCACATATCATTCTAAGTCTTGGATATTCATTTTCATCAATACTAATAAAAATAACACCTTCATCTGTCAACAATTCTTTTGATATACTTATTCTTGGAATCATCATATTTAACCAATTAGAATGATAATGACTCGAACTTTTTTGATTTTTAATTAATCTTTCGCCAAACTCATCTCTATACCCTTCTTCCATTTCCGTCTGCTTTTTTTCTGCCTTAAAATCATCTTTATAAATGAAATCATTTCCAGTATTATATGGGGGATCTATATAAATCATTTTTATCTTTCCAAAGTAAGAATTTCGCAATAACATTAATATATCAAGATTATCCCCTTCAATATATAAATTCTCGGTTTTTTCAGGGTTTTTGCTATCTTCTGGTACGTATTTTAGAGTCTTACCGATGATATCACTATTTATAAGTTGTTTCGCCTCTGTTTTACCAGGCCAAGTAAGCTCATACTTTTCTTTACCCGCTACTTCAAATTGTCCGAGCTCTTGCCTTAGCGCTTCAAAATCAACTTGTCCATCCTTTACTACCCCTGGAAATAAATTTTTAAGTCTCATTATTTTCTCACTAATAGGATTAAAAATCTTTTGGGAAACCTTATTCTCCATGCTTATCCTCCTGTCACTCTGTAAGTTTATTGATTTTATCAAGGGTATTCTTAATCTTCATATTAATCTGCGCCTTCTCTGACACAGTGTTTGCAATACTTTTTTCTCTCTCAAAACCTTCAATTTCTC
>JAAZLH010000265.1 GCA_012799415.1 Candidatus Epulonipiscium sp.
GAATGGTCACGCCATCTAGGAGTTCATGCAACAAATCTCCATCCCAATAAAGCTTAAAGTTGAAAGAAACACCTGCACCTCTTGAGTCGTTGGCAATAACTTTGTTTTGCACATTATAAATACCTGCACCTTTTTCTACATCTGTAAAATCTGCTGTTCCCCAAAACTCATATCCAGGTTGAGATGTAATATTGGCCGCTAATCCACGACCAGTGTCTTTAGAAGCATAGTAGGACATAAGTGTTTCTCCTGTTGCTCCATCATGGTACTCTAGAGAGGCAACGGAAGATACTTCATGGACTGCCACAATATGAATTCCTTCACGATCTGGATCAAAAGCTCCTACATGAAGGGCATCTCCATGGGATCCCAATTCTCTTCCCATTTCCCCATCCATTACATATAAAACACTACCATCATGATCTAACACAAGAGAACCTGCTATAATCTCATCATAACCATCATTATCTACATCCGCTATAGCAAGACTATGAAAACCCATTCCGCCTCCGCGTCCACCTACTTCTTTTGAATCAAAATACCATCTTTCTTCTAATTTACCATTTACCAAGTCATAAGCAACATAAGTCGTTCTTTCATAATAGCCCCTACCATATACTGCACTAGGTGTCTCACCATCTAAATAAGCAACCCCTGCCAAAAATCGATCAGAACGATTAAACCATGTATCTCCCCAAGTAGAGACATCTCCAACTGCAAATCGATAATCAATGCTATCGATAACTTTTCCTGTTTCTCCATTGAATACAGATATATATTCTGGTCCTCCATATACTTTACCATGAAGGTTCTCAGGGGAATCCTTTCCATGAATCCATTTTCCGTTATCATCAGCATTTCCTACTATACTAATAATTTTGTCCTCATCAAAAGCTCCATCCGTTACTCCATAAACAGTAGTTCCATCTGCTGTTTTAATTAAAAATTCACTTTTTCCATCGCCATCAAAATCGAATACTAAAAATTGGTGGTAATGAGCTCCTGATGTTAAGTTAAGCCCCATATTGATACGCCAAAGTGGTGTCCCATCTAATTTATATGCATCAAAAATAGTCGGTCCTGTAAATCCTGATAAGGAGCTATCAATGGCATTCGATGGATACCATTTTACAATGATTTCATATTCTCCATCCCCATCTAAATCACCAACACTACAATCATTTACACTATAGGTGTACTCTTCTCCCAAAATATTGATACCATTATCTGGTTTCTGCATAGGGATAGATAAATAATCTTCCCCTAAAGCAACGACTTCATCCTTTGCTATCACCTTATTATTAAAAATCGTTTCTACTGTATATAGATCGCTAGCTTTTCCTGATGAATCATGATAATTTGTTAGCTCTAGAGGCTCCTGATTCAAGAGTTCACCATTGCGATAAATATTAAATGTAATATCCTGATCATACTCATCTGCCAACAATCTCCAACTAATAAATATACCATTTTCTGAAGTTAAAGCAATCACTCCACGATCCAACCATTCTGTCTGGCGTACATTTGTGGGTTCATTTAAGCGATTATATACATAACAAGTGGCAAAACGATCAAAAGCATTATCCAGTTGATCTGATTCCGCCAATATTCCTTTCAATGTATAGATGCCAGTCTCCGAACTGGACCAAGGCTTACCTACAGTAACCCACTCTTCTATTAGCGCATTAGCTTTGCTTCCATTGGAAAGAGTCACTACAACAGATTCTGGTAATCCAATATCGTCAATGGTAGGAGCTGTATCTACATAAATTCTCTGATAGGGAATTTTATCTACTACAGTGATTCTATTTTCCGGAAGAGAAATGTGATAAATCCCCATATTATCAAGATAGGTAGTCCATGTAATATTATTTCCCGATGTACGCATACCTACCAATTTAAAAGATGCAACTGTTCCATCAAAATCAACCCCTTCTAAAGAAGAAGTATAGACTTCCCTTTGTTCAGTAGATTGATCTGTTATTTGTAAAACAACTTCATTTTTTCCTAAATCAAATTTAACTTCAACATCTAACCAAGTTTCTGGATTGCTAAAACTTGTAAGTACCCCTTGTTGTCTACCTAAGATATATTGTAAAGGTGAATTTCTTGTATTATTCAATGTGAAAACAGTATTTTCTGAACTGTCAAGAATTCTAAATTCTCCTCCATTTTCATTGGGATTTCCACCTTTATCATTGACCAATCCTGGATACCAATCAAACTTTACTAAAATCACATCACCATTAACAGGGGCCTCTAATACTTTCGTTGCCACTCGTCCACCGGATTGATTGGTCTGGGTAAATTGCAATTTGGGACTTGTATTCTCTCCTACGGCCTCATCATTAATAGAAAGAGTTGCATTGGCTGTAGTAAACCCCCAGTTTACTGGTGTCACAGCCACCTGATCCCCAAAATCACTATAATATAACTGGGTATATCCTTCAATATTAGGACCTTTCGTGTCTACTTCTTTCGTTATTACAGTTATTTCTGCCTGAATATTATTTTCATTCATTACGTTAGGAATTGTTTCAATTTCTAACTTTCCTATAAACACGTAAACTCCTGCCTGCTCTGAATTATAATCTGCGCTAGTCCATTGGATAGGTACATCAGAAATGACAACGCCACCTTCTATTTCTACGCTTACCGTAGTGGGGAAATAGAAAACAATATCTTCTTCTAACACACCTACCGAATGATCATAATGATCATCATAATTTTTTATAATTTTCGTGACATTTTTGGATCCTTGATTAGGAGCTGGCTCCTCAGATGTAAAAATATAAACATTATCTAAATCTGTTTGAAATTTTAGGTTGTTTCCAGATGCACGATTTCCTATAATAGCTATTTTCTTAATCTGATTTGCATAATTAATATCCCCTAAGCTTAATGTAGCAAAATCTCCTTGGCTATTTGACTTATCAGATACCTTTAATTCTATTTTTTCTTCTTCAAAATCAAAAAGAAGGTGGACAGATAGCCAACTATTGTTTGTGCTAATGCCAGAAATATATTGTACATC
>JAAZLH010000266.1 GCA_012799415.1 Candidatus Epulonipiscium sp.
CAGCTAAGCCTTCTTCATTTCTAATTACTTTTACTTTGCTGTGTTTAATAGCAGAGAAAGAGTCAGCTACAACAGAAAGTCCTGCAATACCACAAGCAGAAGTTCTTATGATATCTTTATCATGAAGAGCCATTTGAAGTTTCTCATAGGCATATTTATCATGCATATAGTGAATGGTATTTAAAGTATTGATATAAAGTTGAGATAACCAGTCAAGAATTTGATCAAATCTTTCCATTACCTCGTCATAATCTAAATAATCTCCTGTAATAGGAGCAAATTTGGGACCAATTTGTTCTCCAGTTAACTCATCTTTACCACCATTGATTGCGTAAAGAAGAGCTTTTGCTAAGTTTGCACGAGCACCAAAGAATTGCATTTGTTTTCCAAGTTTCATGGCAGATACACAGCAAGCAATACCGTAATCATCTCCATAGTAACTCTTCATTAAATCATCGTTTTCATATTGGATAGAACTTGTATCAATAGAAGCTTTCGCACAGAACTTTTTGAAACCTTGTGGTAAGTTCACAGACCATAATACAGTTAAATTAGGTTCAGGAGCTGGACCAAGGTTATATAAAGTATGAAGCATACGGAAACTATTTTTTGTAACAAGTGTTCGGCCATCTTCGCCCATACCTCCAATGGCTTCGGTTACCCAAGTAGGATCACCTGAGAATAAATCGTTGTATGCAGGTGTTCTTAGGAAACGTACCATACGAAGCTTGATTACAAAATGATCCATTAATTCTTGTGCTTCTTCTTCAGTTAACACACCATTTTTCAAATCTTTTTCAATATAAATATCTAAGAAAGTAGATACCCGTCCAATAGACATAGCTGCACCATCTTGTTCTTTAATTGCACCAAGATAGGCAAAATAGGTCCATTGGATAGCTTCCTTTGCAGTAGTAGCAGGTTTAGAAATATCAAAACCGTAGGAAGCAGCCATTTCTTTTAATTCTTTTAAAGAACGAATTTGCTCAGAAATTTCTTCTCTTTGACGAATTACAGGAGAAGCAATATAATCCATCTCTAATTCAGATTTTTGATCTTCTTTGTCTTCAATCAGACGATCGATTCCATAAAGAGCAACTCTACGATAATCACCGATAATACGTCCGCGCCCATAAGCATCAGGTAAACCTGTGATGATTCCAGAATGTCTTGCTTTACGCATATCAGGTGTATAAGCATCAAAAACACCGTCGTTATGGGTTTTACGATATTTAAAAATATTCTCAGTCTCAGGATCTAATTCATAGCCATAGGATTTTAATGCATTTTTAACTACACGGATTCCACCAAAAGGCATAATGCCTCTTTTTAAAGGTTTGTCTGTTTGAAACCCAACAATTTGCTCTAGATCTTTATCGATGTAGCCAGGACCATGTGAAGTAATAGAAGAAGGAGTTTTAGTTTCTGCATCTAAAATCCCTTTTTGTCTTTCAACTTCCATTAAATCAGAAACTTTTTTCCACAATTTTGTACTTCTATCTGTAGGCCCAACTAGAAAAGAATCATCTCCTTCATAGGGAGTATAGTTCTTTTGTATAAAATCTCTAACATTAATTTCTTCTGTCCATGTACCAGGTTGAAAATCTTTCCATTCTTCAAACATAAGATAGCCTCCTTTATTATTCTACATAGTTTGTGATACTTGTTTTTTAAATATGTGCTAAATAGATAAGCAATAAATTAACAATGTATAAGAATTTGTATTGATTTATATTCTCATTATACATGAATACTGTATACACGTCAAGAGGTTTTTTGAAAAGAATCATTATTACTTGATCAACAAAGTAAGAGCGTATTTTTAAAATTTGAATAAGATTCACAACCTATAAGTCCAAGAATAAGAGTATTTATTTAGATTTTTATATTAAATATATACCCTATGAGAATACCTACAAATTTATAGTAGATATTTAATTTTTTTTGTGAGATATAGAACAGATCCATATCTTTACCATCACCCCTATCAATGATACAATAATACATGCTTTATATTATATCCATATCAAAGAACTATATGATGGGTAATGGAATTATCCAAGATGAAAAGAAGGTCATTAAAAATATAGAGGAGTGTTATGAGATGAAAAAGCCAATTTTTATATTTGGGCATAAAAATCCAGATACAGATTCTATTTGTTCGGCTATTAGTTATGCACATTTAAAAAGGGAACTTGGGTATTCAAATGTACACGGGGGAAGGATTGGAGAAATCAATTCAGAGACGCGATTTGTACTTGATTATTTCAACCAGCCAATCCCCCCCTTATTTACGAATATTAAACCTCAAGGGCGAGACTTAGATTATCAAACTTGTCCTGTTATTTATGAAGATACGCCTTTAAAAACAGTGTGGAATTTTATGAGAAAAGATGAAACAGCAATGCTTCCTGTTGTTAGAGAAGATGGGACTTTATCAGGAATTGTTTCTTTATCGGATATTACTTATGCTTATATGGAACTCTCAGATGAAACCATCCTAAGAAAATATTGTACACTATTTAGTAATTTAGTAGAAGTTTTAAATGGAGAAATCGTAGAGGGTGTTTATCCCAGAGATTGTATTTTTGGAAACGTTTATACAGATTCTACTTTAGAAGAAGGCTTAGCTTTATCATCCGGCGATATTGTTATTACAGGGCACAATAAAAAACTGCATCAATTGGCCCTAGAATCAGGAGCCGGGTGCATTATTGTTACAGGAATGGAACCCTTGGAGAAATTAGAAAAACAGGCAAAAAAACAAGAGGTTGTATTGGTTCAAACTCCTCATACCTTCTATAGAACCATAAAATTGATGAACCAAAGTATCCCTGTATCAGCTATTATGAAGGCTAAAGATCTAGTATACTTTGAAGAAGGAGATTACATTGATGAGATTAAAGAGATTGTTCAAGAGTCAAAATATCGAAATTTTCCGCTCTTAAATAGAAATGGACAAGTACTTGGCATGATCTCACGTAGACATTTAATTGGATTCAATCGTAAGCAAGTGATTCTTGTAGATCATAATGAGAAAGGGCAATCTATTTCTGGAATTGAGCAGGCTCAAATTTTAGAAGTTATTGACCATCATCGAGTAGCAGATATCCATACTATGTCTCCGCTTTATTTTCGTGCAGAGCCTGTAGGTTGTACTTCTACTATTATTGCAAAGATGTATAAAGAGAATAACATTACACCGACTCGAGAAATGGCTGGGTTAATGTTAAGTGCAATCTTATCAGATACTTTGGCATTTCATTCCCCTACTTGTACAGAAGAGGATAAAAAAATAGCTTATGAACTAGCTGAAATTGCAGATGTTGATGTAGAGGAATACGGACTACAACTAATTACTGTTGGTAGTTCCTTAGAAGGGAAAGCTCCAGAAGAAATTATCCAGAGTGATTTGAAAGAATTTGTCTTTGGGCCTTACAAAGTAGCAGTATCCCAAATTAATACAACGGATTTTAAAACTGTATATAGAATCAAAGAATCTCTATTAAGGGTCATGGAAAACATGGGGGAAGAACGAGGGTATCATCTGGTTCTGTTAATGATCTCAGATATTACTTTAAGTGGAACTGAACTTTTAGTCGTAGGAGAAGGACGAGAGTTATTAGATCGAGCTTTTGGTATGGGACATGAAGAAGATTCATTATTCTTGCCAGGTGTTCTCTCTAGAAAGAAACAAGTCATTCCCAAATTGATGGGTGCAGTAGATGAGAGCTGATTGACTTTGATTCTCAAAATAGCTATTGCATTTCTCTATATATTTAGGATATAATAAAAATAGTAAAGTCATTTACTATTCGTTTTCGTATAAACGACTCCAAATTACATTTAAAGAAGGAGGTTTAGCATATGGCAGCAACGGTAACAAAGGATATGATTATTGCAGATGTTATTGCAATTGATCGAGGTATTGTTCCAATTTTAATGCAAATCGGAATGCATTGTGTAGGATGTCCATCTGCTCAAGGAGAAACTTTGGCAGAAGCTTGTATGGTACATGGGAAAGATGTTGATGAACTAGTTAATGATATTAATGAATATTTAGCACAAGCTAAATAATACATTTATCAAATAAAACGCTGGCACATAGGTACCAGCGTTTTATTTTGAATGAGGAAAGTTCATCTTTCTTGCAAGAGATAAACACCACTCATTCACTTGAAAAGTGAATTTTTTGCACTTTTATTGTCTTATGATAAATATTTCGTAAGGATCTGGATCGCTTTGCCTTGGATAAGCTTTTGCCCATGCTCCATAAGAAATCCTTCTGATAAGGAAGTAGAGATATGTTTTTGTCCATACTCAGATAAGATACCTTCTACAGTTGTATGGTGAGCATTTGGATTTCTATTTGCATATAAAACAAGAAAATATTTGTCAGTCGTATGATCCTTGTACAATGTGTTTGTTCCTTCATAAAGGCCATAAATTTGTTTTGCTAGATCCGTGACAGCATCAAGGGTAGTGAAGGAGTAAATCCATGTTGGATGATTTGCAGACCGTGAAACATCAGAAAGGCCATCCCCCTCAGGTGCTTTCTTTTTAAAACGTCTTGGACTTTTATAGGGGTGAAAGGTACCTAGTTTCTCATCTAGTTCTTCTGGACTTTCTACTTTAGTGACGATGATCATAATGCTTTCTGTAGATAAGGGAACAGCCTCAATCATAAGGGGAGAATTATCAGCATCAAAACCATGTTCTTCAAAAGCTCTTTCCATCATATCACGAAATAAATCTTGGGCTTTTTCAGAACCATAGGCCAACTCACTAATTTTGATTTTTCGGTCCAAGAGATCTGTTTGACTTAAAAATACCTTGATTTGATTATCGCTAATTCGTTCTATTTTCATATTCATCACTTCCAATCTTTTTTAAACTACTATAAATAACTCTGACAAAATGAAAGCAAAGACGAATGGATGTTACGATAAGATTAATCATAATGATACGTATAGTATAACCGATACCCCTCATAAATGTAAAGAGGAGAATAACAAATGGGACTGTTAAAAATATCAGAATTCGTATACAATAGAAATATATATTTTATGTAGAAAGAGGTGTAGGTAATGTACGATTTAATTATTATCGGCTCAGGACCAGCAGGTTTTGCAGCAGGTATTTATGCAGGAAGAGCTAGACTAAAAACTCTTCTTTTAGAGAAAGAATTTGCGGGAGGACAGGTAATTAATACTTATGAGGTGGCTAACTATCCTGGGATTCCTGATTTATCAGGACCCGAGCTAGCTATGAAAATGCAAGCACATTCCGAGATGTTTGGTGTAGCTCCTACTCAAGAAGAAGTTATTGAACTACAATTAGATGACAAGGTAAAAAAAGTTATTACCAACCAAAATACGTATGAAGCGAAAGCTATTATTATTGCAACAGGTGCTAGATGGAAACAATTAGGTGTGCCTGGAGAACAGGAGCTACGAGGACGTGGCGTTTCTTACTGTGCTACTTGTGATGGTGCTTTTTTTAATGGAAAGATTACAGCTGTTATAGGGGGTGGGGATACAGCTGTAGAAGATGCTATCTTCCTTTCAAGATATGCCACAAAAGTTTACTTAATTCATCGTAGAGATGAATTAAGGGCGGCAAAGATTTTACAAGAAGCTCTTTTTGACATCCCCAATATTGAGATTTTATGGGATACCCAACTGAAGGAAATTAAGGGTGAGCAAAAGGTAAATCAGATTGAAGTGATTCATACACCTAGTAATGAAATAAGAAATATAGATGTAGATGGTGTTTTCATGGCTATTGGAACAGATCCAAATACAAGTCTTGTAGAAGGGAAATTAGCCCTTGATGATTACAATTATATTATTGCAAATGAAAATTGTGAGACAGAAATTCCAGGTGTTTATGCGGCTGGTGACGTGAGACAAAAAGCATTAAAACAAATTGTAACAGCAACTGCAGATGGTGCTATTGCAGTCTATGCCATCGAACGCTATCTGATTGAAAACTGGTAGATATTTCAATTATCTATATATCCCCATCTTTCTGTAGAATTTAGTAACTTTATGTTATAATAAGGCGTATGTATAAGTAGGGTATTCTTTTGACGCTAAAGTTGACATAAAAAAGAAAGATGGGGATTTTTATGAAAAGAAAATTAAAGCGAATGATAGGATATTTATTTTTAATGATAGGTCTTCTAATAGTAGGAACCTATTTTCTTAAGGCCTATCTTCCAAACTTTAAACAAATTTCAATTTATGAAATTATACCAGGGTTAGAGGAAAATGAGGTTGGTTTTGTACTACAAGATAAACCTTTATCCTTAGAGCATTCACCTATTGTAGAAGAAGAAGTTTTGCTTCCCTTTTCTCTAGTAAAAGAATATATTGATCCTTATATTTTTTGGGATCCAGGAGTAGGAAAAATAACGATTACAACAGAAAATAAAGTGATTCAAATGGCTACAGAGGATTTAACTTATTACATCAATTATGAGCCATTAACTTTAGAATTACCCCTCAAGTTGATTGGAGAAGTTCCTTATATACCGGTTTCTTTTTTAAAACAATTTTTTCCCATTGAAGTGGCTTATCACGAAGCCACCCAAATTGTGACTTTGGACCATACAACCCAAGCTCGGCAAAAGGGGAAAATAATCAAAGAAAATATAAAGCTTCGAAAAGAGGGAACGATAAAAAGTCCAATAATAACGACCTTAAAACAAGGAACAGAAGTTATTATTTATGAAAAAGCAGATGAATGGTATCGGATTCGAACTCAGGATGGGGTAGTTGGTTATATCTCTAATAAGGCAATCGGTGAGATTATAGAAGTTTTGCCAGACCCCATAGAAGAAGTGGAAAAAGAGCCAATTCAACTTCGGGAAGGAAAAATCAATTTAGTGTGGCACCAATTGTTTGCAAAAAGTGACTTAAAGTCAGCGAGAGAGAGTATTACAGGGATTGATGGATTAGATGTTATATCACCAACTTGGTTTTCTTTAGCCAATGAAGAGGGAGATCTAGATAATATAGCAGACTTGGCCTATGTAAAATGGGCAAAATCCCAAGGATATCAGGTTTGGGCCTTAGTTGATAATAAATTTGATTCAAAATTAACTCATGCGGTCCTTAGTAATACTGATAAACGTGAGAAGGTAATTAAGCAGCTTTTAGCTTTTATTAGCCTATATGAGTTGGATGGGATCAATATTGATTTTGAGAGTGTAGCCCAAGAGGATGGAATTTATTTCCTACAGTTTATGCGAGAATTGGCACCTTTTATGAAAGAGCAGGGGGCTATTTTATCAGTAGATTTTTATGTACCTGCTCCTTGGACAGCCCATTACTACCGTAAGGAAGTTAGCGAAGTTGTGGATTATGCTATGGTTATGACTTATGATGAACATTGGTCCACCTCACCCAAAAGTGGATCAGTGGCCTCCCTAGGGTTTGTAGAGAAAGGGATTGTTGATACATTAAAGGAAATACCTAAAGAAAAAGTTTTAATGGGGCTTCCTTATTATACTCGGATATGGGAAGAACAAGAAGTAGAAGGTGTTCTTACTGTGAAGTCAAAAGCCTATAGTATGCAAAGAGCCTATGATATTTTTGTAGAAAATGGAGCAGAAATAAAATGGGATTCAGAAACTGGACAATACTATGGGGAATATGAAAAGGACGGAATCAAGTATCGATGTTGGTTTGAGGAAGAAGAATCCATTGAACAAAAAGTTCAATTTGTACACAAGTATGATTTAGCAGGGGTTGCAGGTTGGAAAAAAGGTTTAGAAAAGCCTGAGATATGGCAACTTCTGCAACAAAAGTTAAAATAAATGTTCCTCATTCATATTTTTAGAGAAAGATAGAATATATATAAATGGAGATATCTATCTAATGATAGGATGAGGGTGATCCAGTGGTTATTGTAGTTCGAAAGAAGAAACTTTTATTAAGCATCGGTATCTGTTTTATGCTTGGACTTTTATATCGTTTACAAAATCAACCAGTTGTTAGTACTTTTGCACTTCCTACGGCATATCGTATTATTATGGTTGATCCCGGACATGGAGGGATTGACCCCGGGCGAGTGGGAGAACAAGGATTAGATGAGAAAGATTTAAATTTACAAATTGCTCTTTATTTAAAAACATATCTGGAGCAAAGTGGTGCTTATGTGCGAATGACAAGAACAGATGATAAGGGATTGTATGACGAAAGTGATACAAATAAGAAGCGAGCTGATTTGAAAAAACGGACAGAAAAAATTAATCAAAGCGAAGCAGATATTGCGATTAGTATTCATCAAAATAGTTTCCCGCAGAAAAAATACAAAGGTGCTCAAGTGTTTTATTATGAAGATTCTAAAGAAGGAAAGCGTTTAGCAGAAATATTGCAGGAAGAATTAAGAAGTTTTCTTGACCCGGAGAACCATCGGCAGGTTAAAGCGAATGACACTTATTATCTATTAAAGCAAACAAAAATACCTATGGTTATCGTGGAATGTGGTTTTATCTCTAACCCAGAAGAAGAACGTAAGCTAAACGATACTTTATATCAAGAAAAAGTGGCATGGGGTATTTATGTAGGAATTATGAAATATTTTAATGAACTTGATCGTGGACTTGTAACTGGGGAGCCTCTATTAAATTAAACCCCTAATATACAATCATAATTAAGTCCCAGGAGAAAGAGGAGTTTGAGGCCATGTATACTTTAATAGATATAATTGATAAGTTTATTGATCTTGAAAAACAAGCAAAAGAAATTTATAGGAAGGTTGCAGCAATACCCGAAACTCCTTTAAATATTAAAAGTGTTGCAAAGGTATTACAGTTAGAAGAAGAACGTCATGTTGTAGCGTATGAAAAAATAAAAAAAGAATTACAACAAATTGAGAATCTAGTTATGATTGATTTTATCGCATATGATAAAACCTCTTCATTATTCAATGAATTTAAAACTAGATTTTTTGTCCCAAATCCCCGTGCACCCCAAGAATTAATTCAGTATGCATATGCAATGAAGCTAGAACATAAAGCGCTAGCTATTGATATTCAAGGTCGTCTTCTAGAGAGAGAAAGTGAGAATGGGGAGTATATTGAAAAAATATTAGGGCAAGTTATTGAGGAAGAAGAGCGAGCCATTAGGGATCTTAAGCAATTTTTGCAATAAATCAAGTTGGTCATAAGAAAGCATTGTTAACCTTAATTTTAAATAGGTTGACAATGCTTTTTGGCGTGTTATAATATGGATAGAGTTTAAAAACAAGGGGTTTGGAGGAGGAATTTGGTTCATATGAAAATAAAAGAGATGATTTTGGTTTCTTTATTTGCATCTATTACTTGTATTTTATCCGTGGTTGCTATTCCTTTGCCCTTTACGCCGGTGCCCATTACCTTACAAATTTTAGCTGTAACTATGTCAGGGGCAATATTAGGCGGAAAGTTAGGGGCCTTGTCTCAAGGTATCTATGTTTTACTAGGGGCCATTGGCTTACCTGTCTATGCAGGGGGACAAGCAGGAGTAGGTATTCTTTTTGGGCCAACAGGAGGCTATCTTTTTGGATTTATCTTGGGAAGCTTTGTAATTGGGACTTTGATTCAGCAGGGAATGAAAAAAGGTTTCGCCTTAAAGGTAGAATACCCTATTATTGTTGTATCCATGCTAGTAGGCTTAGCAGTGATTTATATTTGGGGCGTACTACAATTGATGTTGGTTACAAAAATGAATTTTGTAGAGGCTTTTGTAGGTGGTGTTCTTCCTTTTATACTTGCAGATGCTGCTAAAGTGGTGGCAGGTTCTATTATCGCTTTCGGTATGCGAAGAACAATTTCAAAAACAGTAGGCTATTTAGTATAGAGATCAAACATTTATAGTATCTTCCTTTATGGAGATACTATTTTTTTGAACTAGAAAAGTTCCTTTTGCTTGGAAGGAGTAAACTTTCTAGTTTAGTTAAAAAAATTGAGGTTTTGTATTTTTCTTGGTTCAAATATTCATCTAAGAGAGCAAAATGTGATATAATAAAAAATAAAATTTGAACAAAGAGGAAACATATAGACTATGAAAACAATTATTGAAAAGATAGAAAATATAAAGACAGATCATCAAATTATTCGGCGAGCAGGAGAGATTTTACTTTCTGGAGGGACTGTTGCATTTCCAACGGAAACCGTTTATGGATTAGGTGCTAATGCTTTAGATCCTAGTTCGATTAAAAAAATTTTTAAAGCAAAAGGACGTCCATCTGACAATCCCTTAATTGTTCATATTGCTGATTTAGCTGATATTGATTCTCTCGTGTCTAAGATCCCTCCTATTGCAAAGACTCTAATGGAACACTTTTGGCCTGGTGCTTTAACTCTTATTTTCTCAAAGTCATCTAAAGTACCCTATGAAATTACGGGAGGGCTAGATACCGTTGCTATTCGTTTTCCTGTTCATCCTATTGCACAGGAAATTATTAAGGCAGCTGGTGTACCTATTGCAGCTCCCAGTGCCAATCTTTCTGGAAAGCCTAGTCCCACAAAAGCAGCTCATGTGATTGAGGATTTAAAGGGCAAGGTGGACATGATTGTAGATGGAGGGGCAGCTTCAATCGGTTTAGAATCTACTGTTTTAGATATTACAGGTAAGATACCGATGATTTTACGCCCTGGTGGAGTTACGAAGGAGATGCTAGAGACCGTTGTTGGACCTATTTTGATGGATCCAGCTTTAAGTCAGGGGCAAGAGCAAGATTTCATTCCCAAAGCTCCAGGAATGAAATATAAGCATTATGCACCTGTAGCTGAGGTGAAAGTGGTTATGGGAGAAATAAATGCTGTAACAGAGAAAATACAAGAATTGACAAAAAAAAATAAAGGTAATCTAAAAATTGGAATTATGGCTACAGATCAAACGAGATCCTCTTACGATGAAATAAATGCATTGGTTATAAGTGTTGGGGATCGTCTGCATCCAGAGACCATTGCGAATCATTTATTTGATGCATTGCGCTGGTTTGATGAGCAAAAGGTTGATTTAATCTATGCTGAGGGGATTCAAGAGGTTCAAATGGGCATTGCTATTATGAATCGTTTGATTAAGGCAGCAGGATATCAAACCATTTTTGCAGAAAGTAAGGGAGGAGAAAATAAATGAAAAAAATTTTATTTGTATGCACGGGGAATACTTGCAGGAGTCCAATGGCTATGGGATTGGCACAAAAGGAATTCAAAAAAAGAGGGCAGGCTATTGAGTTTTTCTCAAGAGGTTTGGCAGTATTTGCTCCTTCTGGAGTAACGGAAAATACATTTACTGTTATGCAACAATATAATATTGACTTGTCTGAACATCAGGCCCATCAAATCCAACAAGAAGATGTAGAAGTAGCAGATTTAGTTTTGACGATGACAAACCAACATAAAGCTATAATTATTGATATTTATCCAGAATGGGCATATAAAATTTTTACTTTAAAGGAATATATAGAAGATGAAGATTTGGACATTGTAGATCCTTTTGGTGGCGATCAAACCGTTTATGAAATGAGCGCAAAAGAAATTCATGAAAAAGTGATTCAATTGACGAAAAAATTAAAATAAAACAAATATGTTTTTTTTGTTGCCACTAGGAAGAAGAAGTGCTATAGTATTATGAGAAAAATGGAGGTAAGGTTATGATAGCAATTGGTAGTGACCATGGTGGTTATGAATTAAAACAAAGTATTATCAGGTATTTTGAGGAACATCAAATTCCATATCAGGACTTTGGCTGTGAAGCAGCAGAAGCTTGTGATTATGCTCTTTATGGACAAGCCGTGGCGAATGCAGTTGTTAGTGGAGCTTGTGAAAAGGGAATTGTAATCTGTGGGACAGGTATTGGTATTTCTATTGCAGCGAATAAAGTAAAAGGGATTCGAGCAGCTTTATGCCATGACTGTTTTTCGGCAGAAGCCACAAGATCACATAATGATGCCAATGTACTTGCTTTAGGTGCACGGGTCATTGGGGAAGGCTTAGCATTAAAAATTGTAGATATTTTTCTAAACACTGCATTTTCTAATGAGGAAAGACATGTGCGAAGAATCAATCAACTGGAGTGTGAATAGGAGGATGGCTATGGGACAAATACATGTAATGGATCATCCATTGATCCAACATAAGGTAGGAATTTTAAGGAATAAAGATACAGGTTCTAAAGAATTTAGAGAATTGGTAGAAGAATTAGCTATGTTGATGTGCTATGAAGCAACTCGAAATTTAACTCTTGAAGAAGTAGAGGTAGAAACCCCTGTAGCAGTTACAAAAGCAAAGGCAATTGCAGGAAAAAAACTAGGGATTGTACCTATTATACGTGCAGGCTTGGGTATGGTAGATGGAATGTTAAGTTTAGTACCTGCTGCAAAGGTAGGACATGTTGGATTATATAGAGATCCAGAAACATTAGAGCCTGTAGAGTACTACTGTAAGCTTCCTTATGACGCAGATGAGAGAGAGATCTTCGTTATTGATCCAATGTTGGCTACTGGCGGATCTGCAGTAGCAGCCATTCAGTATATAAAAGATAAAGGTGCTCAGAGGATACGGTTTTTATGTATTATTGCAGCACCAGAAGGGGTTAAAAGATTACAGGAAGCTCATCCAGATGTAGATATTTATATTGGTGCGTTAGATGAAAAGCTAAATGAACATGGTTATATTATACCTGGACTTGGCGATGCAGGTGATCGTTTATACGGAACAAAATAGTGAGATACGGATATATACACTCAAAAACAAAATTATCGTAGACTGTATATTATACACGTGCTTAGATCGTTTTAAGAAAGCAACCTCAAAGCAAAAGTTGTATTAACTATGATATATAGTCCGTTTAACGGCTAATTGCTTGAGTGATATGTATACCTATATCTGTAAAGGGGGGAGTAGATGCGACCAAGTTGGGATGAGTACTTTATGGAAATTGTGGATGTGGTGAAAAAAAGATCTACTTGTTTACGTAGGCAGGTAGGAGCCTTAATTGTAAAAGATAATAGCATATTAACAACAGGTTATAATGGTTCCCCTAGAGGATGTGCCCATTGCGAAGATATAGGCTGTATGCGTGAACAATTGAATATCCCATCGGGAGAGCGACATGAGCTTTGTAGGGCTTCTCATGCAGAGCAAAATGCAATTGGGCAGGCTGCTCGGCATGGTATATCAATTAAAGATAGTACGCTATATGTTACTTGTCAGCCCTGTTCTCTTTGTTCTAAAGTGATCATCAACTCGGGTATTACTCGCTTGGTGTATCGAGGAGATTATCCGGATTCCTTATCTATACAATTATTAAAAGAGGCTGGAATAGAATTAATCTGTTTTGACAAATAATTATTGAAACCGACATATTTCCCGGGAAATATGTCGGTTTTTAAATAAAAAAAGGAAAAATAAACAAAAAAAACATTTGACAAAAATTAGCCGTAAAGATAGAATATACATGATTAAGTTTTATGTACATACA
>JAAZLH010000267.1 GCA_012799415.1 Candidatus Epulonipiscium sp.
GGAAATCCAACTATAATGTCAGTTGTCAGGGCAACATCAGGATAAAAGCTACGAATTTTATTAGCAATATTTCTATATTTTTCAGTGGTATATTTTCTGTTCATCTTTTTTAAGATTTTATCACATCCACTTTGTAAAGATAGATGAAAGTGTTCACAAATTTTGTCAAGCTGTTTAAGTTCGGATAAAAAATCGTCAGTAAAAAGTGTGGGTTCTAGCGAACTTAATCTAATTCGTTCCAGCCCATCAATATCATTGACTTCTTGTAAGGTAGCCATAAGGCCGTTTTTGATATTTAGATCCTTTCCATAGGAAGCTACATGTATGCCAGTTAGTACTACTTCTTTAAAGCCATTGGCTACAAGGTTTTTTACTTCTTTAATTATTTCTGTTTGCTGTCTGCTTCTTATGGGACCTCTAGCATAGGGAATAATGCAATAAGAGCAATATTGATTGCAACCTTCTTGTATCTTCAGGACTCCTCTGGTTTTTTCTTTTACTTCTTTAATAGACATTTCCTCAAATTCTTTTACCTTCATTATATCGTCAACCATATTAATTTTTTCATCAATACTACAATCTTCTACTAATGAGACAATTTTTTTTCTATCGTTAGTACCTATAACTATGTTGACACCCTCAACATCCAGCACTTCTTTTGGTGCTGTTTGGGCATAACAACCTACTACAGCAACAATAGCATCAGGGTTGTTTCTTTTGACTCTACGAATAAATTGTCTTGACTTTTTATCACCTATATTAGTAACTGTGCAGGTGTTAATAATATATACATCTGCTAGCTCTGTATCCCCTACTATATAGTAGCCAGCCTCTTGAAACAATTCACTCATAGCTTGTGTCTCGTACTGATTTACTTTACAACCTAGGGTATGAAAAGTTACCTTTTTCACAAGCTCAAACCTCCTAAATCTCCTAATTCGTACATAATTATAGTTGATACTGCCAAACCAGCTGTTTCTGTTCTCAGTATTCTAGGACCTAATGTTATAGGTTGAAGGTTTTCTGTAGTGGCTAAGGATATTTCTTCCCCCGAAAATCCTCCCTCAGGTCCAATCCAAATGCCTATTTTATTAATATTATTATTCTTTTCCTTATTAATTAGGTCCCTTATACCATTAGATTTTTCTTTTTCATATGCAATAATGTTTAGTTGATTACTTTTGCTATGGTTTAAAGCGTCTTTAAAGGAAATAGGCATATGTATCTTGGGAATAACTCCCCTTTTGCTTTGTTTAGCAGCTTCTTCAGCTATTTTTTGCCATCTATCCACCTTTTTTTCCCGATCCTTATTGTTTTTAAATTGAACAATACTTCTCTCTGTACTAACGGGAATGATATTTTTTACCCCTAATTCTATTGTTTTTTGTATTATAAATTCCATTTTGGCACCCTTGGGAATGGATTGATATAGACTGATTTCTATAGAGGATTCCCTTTGGATTTCTCGTTTTTCTACAATATCAAGTAATATGTATTCTTTGGATATATTTTTTATTTTTCCTATATACTCATGTTTTTCCCCATCACAAACTTCTACCAAATCTTCTGTGGTCAATCTAAGAACCTTTGAAATATGTTTGACATCTTCTCCAGTTATTTTGATATCTTTGTTTTCCAAATCTATGTCTATAGGTGATATAAAAAACCTATTCATCCTTTTCATCCTTCATACGTGATACAACAGCTGCCCATTCTCCCATTTTTTCTACCTTTATTACTTCTAAACCAGCATTTACTAAGGCCTTTTCTACATCCTCAATTTTATCTAATATTATACCAGAAGCAATAAAGATACCTTCATCTACTAGAAAACTTTTAATATCATTTGATAAAAGAATAATTATTTCAGCTATAATATTGGCTACAACTATATCTGCTTTTTCACTTACAACATCCATCAGATTGCCTATACGAATATCCAAGATATCTTCTACATTGTTTAGTTTTGCATTATTTGTGGTTGCATCTACTGCCACTTCATCTATATCCACAGAAATAACCTTTCCTGCCCCTAATCTTGCTGCTGTAATAGATAAGATCCCGCTACCACAACCTATATCAAAAACAGTGGAATCTGATTTTATATGATTTTCTAACTCCATTACACACATAATGGTTGTTTCATGGGTACCAGTACCAAAGGCCATCCCCGGATCCATTTCAACTACTAATTCGTCAGGTTCTGGATTATATTTTTCCCA
>JAAZLH010000268.1 GCA_012799415.1 Candidatus Epulonipiscium sp.
AGGAGGAGAAAAAAATGAGTAAAAAAACTAGAACAGAAAGAGATTTTAAATTTGAAACTTTACAATTACATGTAGGTCAGGAAGAAGCAGATCCTACTACAGATGCAAGAGCAGTCCCAATCTATCAAACAACATCATATGTTTTCCGTAATTCCGACCATGCAGCAGCAAGATTTGCACTAGGAGATCCTGGTAACATTTATGGTAGACTTACTAATCCAACTCAAGGCGTCTTTGAAGAAAGAATGGCAAGACTTGAAGGCGGCGTGGCTGCACTTGCTGTTGCATCAGGGTCAGCGGCAATTACCTATTCAATTTTAAATATTGCACACCAAGGAGACCATATAGTAGCAGCTAAAAATATTTATGGTGGAACATATAACTTGTTAAACCATACTGTAAAAGAATTTGGTATTGAGACCACATTTGTAGATCCATTTAATTATGAAGAAGTAAATCATGCAATCAAAGACAATACTAAATTACTATACATCGAGACCCTTGGTAATCCTAACTCAGAAGTTGTAGATATTGAGAAATTGGCAAATATTGCACATTCACACAAAATTCCTCTAATCGTGGATAGCACCTTTTCCACACCATACTTAGTAAGACCTATCGAATATGGAGCTGATATTGTTGTTCATTCTGCCACTAAGTTTATTGGTGGTCACGGAACAAGCATTGGCGGTATTATTGTAGATGGCGGAAAATTTGACTGGGAGGCCTCAGGCAAATTCCCTGATCTTGTAGAACCAAACCCAAGCTACCATGGCGTTAGCTTCACAAAAGATGTTGGCGTGGCTGCTTTCGTTACAAAGATTCGTGCTTTATTATTACGCGATACTGGAGCTACTTTATCACCATTTCATGCTTTCTTATTCCTTCAAGGATTAGAAACTCTATCACTAAGAGTAGAGCGTCATGTGGAAAACACATTAAAAGTTGTAAATTATCTGAAAGATCATTCACAAGTTGAAAAAGTTCATCATCCTTCAATATCTGAAGATCCTGAACAACAAGAACTATACAAAAAATATTACCCTAATGATGGTGGTTCAATATTTACATTTGAAATCAAAGGTGATGAACAAAAAGCTAAAGATTTTATTGATGAATTAGAACTATTTTCATTACTTGCAAATGTTGCAGATGTTAAATCCTTAGTTATTCACCCAGCATCAACTACACATTCACAAATGACAGAAGAAGAACTTTTAAATTCTGGTATTAAGCCAAATACAGTGCGTTTGTCAATTGGTACTGAGAATATTGATGATATAATTGAAGATTTAGATGAAGCATTTAAGGCTGTGAAATTAAGTTAATGACAGACTAGGCTGTTGCATCAACTGTCTTAATTAAAAATTCACCTTACCACTGTATTAAAATGACTCACTGAAATCACACAAAAATACTCGCTTCTGAGCAAACAAGTTTTATCATTTCACTTGTCTACCTAGAAGGTAGTGTAAATAAATCTGTGCTTAAAGGAAAATAAATGCTCTTTTCTGGCAAGAATAAATATAAGATTAAAGCCAGAAAGGAGCATTTTCATGAGCACATTATCAAAAGAATTGTTAAGAGAAATA
>JAAZLH010000269.1 GCA_012799415.1 Candidatus Epulonipiscium sp.
CCAGAGGTCATCCTTCCTAATGATGCAATTGATGACATTTTTTCACCTCTTTATTGTTTAGCGTCAAAAAAACTTATATTTTGCTGTTCCACATCATCGCCCTTATCTTTGTAGCCTGATGATGGTTGCGTATTCATGCTTTGAATTGCATTAAGTGTAAAATCTATAAATTCCATGGACTGGTTAAGTAATCCCTCATTAATTTCATTTTGTCTTTTTATTTCTTCTATAATATCTAGGAGTTCCTCCCTAACCTGGGTTAGTTTAGCCTGCTCCTCTGGTGTTTTATCTAGTCTCTTTATTAGGTTAGATATTGTAAGGCTTGTAAAGTCTATATTTAAAACATTTGCAATATCTCTTAGAATTTCTTCCCTATTTTTTTCCAGTCTTGCTGACCTCCCTATAAATTCCTGCTCTCTTTTTAGGACATCTTCTAGTATTTCCATTTCTCTGTTTACAATACTATCTGTCTTATATTTAGCAAGGGTTAGGAGACCTTCATAACATTCCTTTTGGTCTTCTAAGACTTCTATTAAGTCATGCATTAGTCCTGCCATTTTATTTATGCCTCCTATAAATCAACCACTCTATATAGCACCCTGTGTGCTATATAGAGTGGTCAAAAAATTCAGCCATCATTTTTTTAGCTACCTCTTCAGCACTCACATTGTAGGTGCCTGACTCCATCTGTCTCTTAATCTTATCTACCTTATCTTGTCTAATATCTGGTGAATTTTTTACTGCATTTATTCCTGTTTGGTAGTGTCTTGCTGTTGTTGAGATCTCTAGTTTATCTTTTTCCCCATTTTTATTAGTCTTTGATGAGATTTTCCTTGTTGAGGTTGCCTCATAAATCTTAGATATTTGGTGTATGTTATTAATTTTCATAGTCTTCACCTACCTTTTGTTTTTACCTTCCCACTTATTGTCTATCCTTATATTCTTCTTCTCATTATCTATATCGGCACTTTAGCCTTAATCTTTAAGGCTTTTACTCAAAAAAACAAAAAAGATAAGCTAGGCTCATCTTCTTCGTCTTAGTTTATCTGAATCTAGGTAGCGCATCCTGTTAGATGTATCAGTTTTAGGCTTTTCTTCTGGCTTTTGCTGTCCCTTGCTAACTGATGAAAATTGATTGGCCATTGATGCCCTACATTTATCACAGTACCTACCTGTGCTTATCTTAACTCCGCAGCTTTCGCAGTCAATTCCTATTGGTGAATCCTCTGATACTGTAAGCCTTCCCTCGCGAAGGTACCTTTGTACCTGCTTTACAGTAACTTCCGCTTCTTCACATACTGTTGCCATGGTTGCTCCTGGATTATCGTACAGGTATTCTTTCACCCTTTGAAAATCTTCTTCGTCAAGTTTCTTACACTGCGGGCATATTTGTGGTCCTACAACATGATGAAATAGTGCCCTACATCTTCTGCATGATTTTACGTCCATATTTATCCCCCTTTATATTAGCCTTATAATTATGAGCCTATACATACAACGCTACTGTATGTCTTTTCTGCCCCTGAATTCAAAAGTATCCTGCTGCACTCGTTTATAGTGCTCCCTGTTGTATATATATCGTCAATTATCAGAATAACTTTATGTTTAGCTGGTAGCTGACTTGTGGTAACAAAGGCATTCCTTATGTTCTTGGTTCTTTGATTGGGATTAAATCCACTTTGGGGCCTTGTGTCCTTCTTTCTTATTAGTATATCTCTATTATAAGGTATTTTGCTGATTTTTGATAGGTGCTTGGCAATTTCTTCTGCCTGGTTATATCCCCTTTCTTCTAGCCTTTCTTTAGATACAGGTACAGGTATAATCAGATCTATTTGGTGAAAAAAACCTGTATCTTTTAGTTTGCTGTACATATTCTC
>JAAZLH010000270.1 GCA_012799415.1 Candidatus Epulonipiscium sp.
ATGAAAATAAGCTTTTAGTCTACCTTGCCAAAATGATCAAAAGGATAAAGCCTAAAGGGTACCACTGCCTCTATATCAGATATATCCACAAACCCTACAGAAGCATCTCTACTATCAAGGCTATCTCCTCTGTTATCTCCCATAACAAAAAACTTATTATTTGGGACAATTACTTCCATATCTCCAAATGTGTAGTCTCCATTTATATAGGATTCTTCCATTATATTATCATTTAAATAAACGTTACCCTTTATAATAGTAATTTTATCTCCTGAAATACCAATGACTCTTTTTACAAATCTTTTGCTCGTTCCTATTTTGGTCTTAAACTGAGACTTTAGAACGACAATATCACCATGTTCAATGTGATTGGTTTTTACACTTATCTTATCCATTAATACAATATCATGATTGATTAAGGTAGGGTTCATTGAACTGCCTAACACAACAGATATTCCGGTTATGTTCATTAAAATAATCCCAATCATAATCGCAAAGATTTCATATTTAAAATCTTGCCATATCTTCTTCATATTCCTCACCTCTGTAAAATTATATCATAGATTACTCCCTCTTTTCCTCCCTAAAACTCATCTTCATTAAAAGTTTCTATAAAATGATCGATTATTTCTAAACTAGAACTAATTTCTAGATTCACACCTATTTTTTCACAAATATCAATAAATACACTTTCTGTCGCCTCATCTCTAATCCAGAGAGTTCTAGGCTTTCCTACTTCTAAAATAAATGAAATAAATGAGTGCAACAGTTCATTTACATCATCATCATCTGGAGCAAGCATTGCATGACTAAGAATCATACCATTTTCACTATCTGCTAGTATACACATCCTAGGTATAATAGGTTTATCGTATTCTTTATCACGAATTTCCATAGGCATATATATAATATCAATCTCTACTTCTATTACAGTTCTAGATTGTTTTTTAAGCCTAGCTATTAAGATTTCATCTTCAATAATAGGTACCCTATACTCAATTATAGGTAATATCATTGGCGTTCTTTGGTTTATCCATTCTTGTTCTTCCTCTGAATAGAATCGCTGTAGGGTCTCGCCCTTTTCAAAATCTACAGCGATTTCTTTATTAATATAGGCACAAAGGGCCGCATACAATTGTTTAAATACTTGGGTTTGTTGTAAGACCTGAGCCTGATCTAATAGGTAAGGAAAGTATCCCTTTTCAATATGATGAAAATAAATCCAATTATTTCTACCACGAAATTTATATCCTAAATCTTTAATCAGCTGCCATTCTTGCTTCGTTAATTCCTCTCGATCACCAAAATGGCATAAAATATTATTATTTTGATATCGCATCAATTGAGAATAGGGTAAATCATCATTTTCAAGGTATTCATATAAATTATGAATACCTTCAGCCCCTATGTAGGTGCTAATAACAAAGTTTCCTCCACCTCTCCCCATAATAGCACAATAAAAAGGATCTATTATTCCCGGCAGTATAATGGTTATAAAATCTAAATCCCAGAGATGTTCCCAAGGATTTAGTTCTTTAATCTTGATGGTAATATCATACAATTCCTTCCATTGCTCTAAAGTTGCTTCTTTTCTCATCTCCATATCCTCTCTTTACTAATTTTGTTTTTTAGTAAGCTCTATATATTGGATCGTTTCGTAAATTTGCTCTATTTAATCTTTATTATAATATATCACCAAACTAAAAAAATAGCCAAAGAAATATCTAAAATATTCCTTGGCTATTCTTTTTCATTCTTTTATTACAATTTTTTTATTTTAACTTTTTATTTCATCTTTGTAGATAATTTCATCATATACTTTCTTATATCGTATTCTTTGAATATCTAATTCTAACTCTTCTCCTATTTCTGGGAATACAAGAGTTCTCGTATATTTTATTACTACATCATCTCCTTCTGCTATTTTTTCGTTATCTCTTGAGATGGTTTCTTGTAATGGGATAGGTTCCCCATCTATATTTAAAAATACTCTACTTAATGCTAGGTTATCTTCTGTAGTAATAGTGATATAGGTGTTACCATCTGACTGATAAACTTGGTCTATTATAATATCCTGATCAAAAAGCTTTATATTTTGATTTATTTCACCTTTATTTAATTTGACTTTTGTCTTTGTATCATGGTCTCCTCCAAAGGATACCAACCTAACTTCTATTTCTGTAGTCTCAGGTGGTAAAGCATCATAACTAATATGGAATCGAGAACCTTTTATATCTGTCCTCAATCCTGAGGTCTTTTGCTGTATCTCTTTTCCATCTCCTAGTAAAAGTATTTCTATATTCTCTGGTCGAAACCTTTCCCCCTTCATCTGATCCAATCCTAATTGAACTATGTTTTGAATTTCTCCTTTGATCATTGTAGCTGTAGGTGAAGCCAACAAAGATTCAATTTTTATTTTTCTTTGATCCAATAAAATCTTTTTGTTAATCCATATTTTTAAGTTGCTTCCCATAGCTTTATTCCTATCTATTTTAAATGGAATACTCCCGTTTTCAATGACGCCATCATCACCGTAGTATCCTAACTCTAGTTCCATTTTCTTTTGAAAGAACCTAGGAGCATTTAAAGTAATTATCCATTTTAATTCCTTTCCATCTTCACTTAGCATCCCTTCTCCGCTCTGCCGGTATTCTTTTCCAAACACACTCCATAGATCAGCCATCCTAAAATAAAGAGGAATATTCCCTGCATCTCCTTTCGGATCTTGAATGGTAAAAAATAAGATCATATTATTATCATCTAGCATAATTCCATCTAGTGTTACCTGAACTCCATTCTTAAAAGTATAAGTTTGATTTATTTTTTGGCCTTTTCCTAAGTTATTCAATTCTTTTAAAGTACCATTCATCACTTGATCATATCCTAAAATTTGTTTTCCATAATAGGCTAAAGTATCTAGATGATATCCTGCAAACAGAATCAATATAGTAACAATAGCAGCTATTTTTATACTCTTACTTTTTCTTATTTTTTTATTTTTGTCTGGTATTTTATCTAAGGCGGTTCGTAGCTTTATTTCTAACTCTTGAGGAATGACTAGTTGATCTAAATCTTCCTTGTTTGCTTTTAATAATTTTTCAATATCTATCATCATCATACACCCCTCCTAAAGATTCCTTCAAGTTTTTCATCCCTGCATGGATTCTAGATTTTACTGTACCAAGGGGAATATTTAGTATCTCCCCAATGGTGGCATAGTCTAAGTCTAAATAATATCGCAGTCGAATTACTTCCTGATGATTTTCACTTAATTCTGATATATATTTTTCTAAAACCATCTTGTCTTCCTGCTGACTCTCCCTTTCATAGATCCTTTCTTCACTAATCTCCTCTAGGGGAACAATCTGTTTCTTTTTTCTTAATATATTCTTACAAGCATTGACTAATATAGTTTTACTCCAACTATAAAAAGCATCATCCTTCTTTAATTTATCTATATTTTCATAAAGAATAACAATCATATCTTGCATGGCATCTAGAGCATCTTCCTGGTTTTTCATATATACATAAGCCAATTTATAATAGGATGCTTGTTCTACCATAACTAGCTGTAAAAGAGCTTCCTTGTCGCCTTTTTTTGCTTGTTTAATAAGTAGTTTTTTCTCCACCATTTCACCCCCTATATAGATAAGAGTATTATACCCCTAAAAAAGTTCATTTAAAAAGAACAAAGAAGTCTTTCTCTTTGTTCCCCAATTTATTCTATAAAATAATAATTAAAAACCAGTGAAGTTACTTATCAGTACTCCTAGTAACCCTGCTCCTCCTACACAGTAAAATAAATTTAGTTTATATTTCCATAAAGCGATAAACCCACCTATTGCAATTAAAATTGTCCAAGCATCCACTAAAGCATTTGGAATTAAAGTAAGTACTGCTGCTAAAATGGTACCAATAACTGCTGCATTGATTCCTTTTAAAAAAGCTTTCATCCATGTAAGATTTGTTAGTTTTTTGAGGTAGGGTGCTGCTAATAGAATAAAAACAAATGATGGAAGGAAGATTGCAAAAGCTGAAACAAAAGCACCTAAAACTCCAAATACCTTATACCCAATAAATGCAGAAGTAATAATAACAGGACCAGGTGTTATTTCTCCAAATGAAATCCCTGTCAAAAACTCTTGTTGTGTCATCCATCCTAGTCTTTCTACGACTTCCTGTTCAATAAATGGTATAATAACTAAACCGCCTCCATAAATAAAAGAACCTACTTTAATAAAAAAGGTGAATAGTTTTATAAGAATTGTATCAAATGTGAAGAGTGGAAATGCCAGCATATAAGTCTTTTTAATCTTTGGTCTTTTATAATATGCAAAAATTCCCAATATTCCTCCTATGACTAATACAATCACTATGTTGGCCTTAAGCAAATAAACGGCAGTGGCACTAAAAATGAAAATAATGATCCCTTTCAGATCTGTAATAGACTTTTTACCCATTTTATAAAGAGATGTTGAAATAAGAGCAATAACAACCGCATTTACACCATATAAAATTCCTTTTACTTGAGGAATGGCCCCATAATTAAAATATAAGAAACTTAATAAAGTAATAATAACAAAGGCTGGAAAAATAAAAGCTATACCTGCTAGAATCCCACCTAATATTCCCCCTCTCATATACCCCATATAGATACCTAATTGGGTTGATGCAGGACCAGGCAGAATGTTGCATATAGCTAATCCTTCTAGAAATTCTTCCTTTGAAATCCACTTTCGTTTTTCAACCAATTCGTCATCCATCATAGCAATATGAGCCATTGGCCCTCCAAATCCTAATAATCCTATTTTTATAAAATAAGAAATAATTTCTTTCATATAATATCCTCCTTTTTGTCTTTCGTATAGAAGTGCCGCACTTTTTTATGTGGGCTAACAAGTTTGGTCCTTTACAAGCAAGGCAAACTTTCCTAGTTCATAACAAAGTTTATACATCGGTTAACTATATATACTTTCTATTGTACCTTTAAAATCAGTTTTGTCTATAGAAACCTTCTAAAAATAGTTGACTTGTAAACTACATTATAATAAAATCATACTAAGAATTAGTTAACATGTAAACTATTAAGGTCAGGAGGTGAGTTTTTGTCTAAAGAACAAAAAATAATGAAAACTGGAGCAAATACTAATCTTTTTATTCAGTTAACTCAAGTTTTAAAAGAATATAGAAAAATATCATTTCAAGCTGTAGAGGAATATGGATTTACCCCTAGCGAAATTGATGTGCTTATGTTTTTATTTAATAACGCACCTTTAGATACTGCAAAAGATATTAGTAAATATAGGGGAATTTCTAAAACTTTAGTCTCTCGTTCTGTAGATTCTCTCATCAAAAGAGGATTGTTATCCACTTCTGTAGATGCACAGGATCGAAGGATCATTCATTTGACATTAAATAAAAATGCAGCTGATATCGTTGAGAAATTGCAGATAAGTAAAGATTTTTTTATTAGAAAGGTAACAGAAGGAATTGACAAGGAGGATATTGATATTTTTATGAAGGTAATCCTCGAAATGCAAAATAATATTCAACATTTAAAAAACATAAATTTCAATTCTACAGAAGAAAAATAAATATAATAGTAATTAAGAAAGTGGGTATTTGACAATGGATCAACAAAAAGATATTTTGGGTAGGGGCAGTATTGGTAAACTAATGTTTAACTTAGCTGTTCCTGCTATTACTGCACAAATTATTAACGTTTTATATAATGTAGTAGATCGAATTTATATTGGCCATATTCCTGAGGTAGGGGCTGAAGCTCTCACTGGCGTTGGGGTTACTTTTCCCCTTATTATGATTATCTCAGCTTTTGCTTCTTTGGTTGGAATGGGTGGAGCACCTAGGGCTGCTATTATGATGGGTCGAGACGATCATGATGCTGCAGAAGAAATCTTAGGAAACTGTCTGTCTACTTTAATTTTTATTGCCATTGGTTTAACTGTGTTTTTCCTTTTCTTTAATAAAAAGTTGTTATTATTATTTGGTGCTAGTGAAAACACCTTACCTTATGCTCTCGGTTATATGAATATCTATACTATGGGTACCTTATTTGTACAAATTGCTTTGGGATTAAATATGTTTATTACGACTCAAGGTTTTGCAAAAACTAGTATGTTAACGGTACTGATTGG
>JAAZLH010000271.1 GCA_012799415.1 Candidatus Epulonipiscium sp.
TTTCCTGGTATTGATAAATGATTCATGTAATCACCTTGATCCTTTTAAAAACTGCATAAAGTCTGTTTTGTTTTGAATAGGTGAAGTCTTAGGTCTTCCTAAGTCTTCTCTGGAACCGTTGCTTACATTTACTTGAATGAGAATCGGACCTAATTCTGTTTTTATATGTTGTATCGTTTGAATCAATGTTGCTTCATCCTGCACCTGATAGACTGCTTGGTATCCGCAAGCTTTTGCTATTTCTAAGAAGTTAATGGATTCCGCAACAGTGGGGATGCTGCCTACTGATTCGTGAACGTAGTTATTTAATAAAACATGAATAAAGTTCGATGGTTGTCTGGATCCGATTAGGGCTAAAGCGCCTGTATGCATTAGCATAGCACCGTCTCCATCTAAGGACCAGATACGTCTTTGTGGTTTTTGTTCTGCAATTTGCAGCGCAATCATACTGGAGTGTCCCATGGCACCTACGGTTAAAAAGTCTTTGTTATGTCCTTGTTGATGGAATTCTCTTTGTTCATAGACTTCACGGGAAATCTTTCCTGTCGTTGAAACGATTGCATCTTGCTCTTCTGTGTTCTGGAGGATGAGTTCAATGGCTCTTTCTCTTGAGAGTGTAGAAGAAACCTTATGATGATATTTTGTTACTGATTCAAAGGCACCTTTTTTTACAACGAAAGCAACACTTTTCCCTTCTTTAAGAGCCGGTAGTAATGTTTGTTGAAAGGAAGTTGCTACTTCTTCTATGGTACTTTCTTTACTTAGAAGAATGGAGTGAATCCCTAACAGATTTAACAAATCTATTGTAATTTCCCCTTGTTTGACATGTTGAGGTTCATCATGTATCCCTGGCATGCCACGCCAGCCAATCATATAGACTAAAGGAATGGCATATACCTTAGGATCAACAAGAGAGGTCATGGGATTGACTGCATTTCCTAAGCCACTGTTTTGCATATAGACCATACCTATTTTTCCTGTAGCTAGATGATATCCTGCTGCTAAGGCAACGGCATTTCCTTCATTGGGTGCAACAATGTGCTGGTTGCTTATGCCTAGGGTCTGGGTAAGGTAATCACAGAATTCTCGTAACTGGGAATCGGGAACCCCTGTGAAAAATTCAATTTCTTGTTCGTATAAAAGGTCTAGAAGGGCTTTGGGATGAATCATCTTATTGGCCTCCTGGAATGAGTGTTAAAATTTCTTTGATGGGCATACAAAGCTCGTCTGCTTCATAGGCTCGATTGTTTTCTAAGATAGTGGTTGCTGTCGTCATCATTGCAGGGAAGGCACTACGTATTAACTGATTGGCATAGATCACAATATTGACGCCACGCTTGGCCCATTCTTCTTCTGTGACTTGGTTAAAAGTAGTCGGAACGACAACCAAAGGAATATCTGCTCCAAACTCTTGATACCTTTCACAGAATTCAAAGATTTCATCGGGTGATTTTTGACGACTATGTATCATGATCCCGCTGGCTCCTGCTTCGATATAAGCTTTTGCTCTTGCTACTGCATCTTCCATTCCTTTGCCTAGAATTAAGCTTTCTATCCGTGCAATGATCATAAATTCGCGAGAACTAAGGGCTGCTTTACCTGAACGGATTTTGTGACAAAAGTTTTCTATACTATCTTGGGTCTGTTCTACTTCGGTTCCAAAGAGTGAATTTTTCTTGAGTCCTATTTTATCTTCTATAATAATAGCAGAAATTCCTTGACGTTCTAATGTCTTTACGTTATAGACAAAGTGCTCCGTAAGCCCTCCTGTATCTCCATCTAATATAATGGGTTTGGTGGTTACTTCTAGGATATCATTAATGGTATTCATTCGAGATGTTAAGTCCACTAGTTCAATGTCTGGTTTTCCTTTTGCTGTGGAGTCGCAAAGGCTGGAAATCCACATGCCGTCAAAGCTTTCAATTCGGTCTTCCTTGACTACTTTTGCATGTTCTGCAATGAGACCTGTCAGACCATTATGGGCTTCGATGATACGAACAGTAGATTTCATTTTTAGTAGTTGGGATAAACGAGCTCGACGAATTTCAGGGAGTAGCCCTTGTCGATTGATCTCTTCACGTATGTTCTCAATGTTCACGTCTTGGGTATAAGGATATTCGATTAGCTCTCCGCCCCATTCTTTTAATACTTCGATAACGTTGGCACGAACATTTTTTTGTATTCCTTCACGCCAGTCATCTCCATGTACTACATAGTCTGGTTTTAGAAGACGTAGATTTTTTTCATAGTATAAAGTATCTTGAATAACTGTTTTATTTACATGCTTTAAATTTCCAATGATCTTCATACGTTCTTCTAGGTTTAATAAGGGAAACCTTTTATAGGTAGCAATGGCTTCATCGGATAATACACCTACTGTGATTTGTCCTAATTGGCTGGCTTTTTCAATGAGGTTCATATGTCCATGATGAATAAAATCTGCACTCATTGCAATATAAACTTCTTTTTTCATAATTTCATACCTTCTTTTCTTATTTTTGTCTGTAATACCATGAGGTCATCTTGGGTGTCTACTTCCATGCATAGCTTTCCTTGTAAGTCTAGTGCTTTTAAGGGAAGCTGATCAAGGATAGTGTTAAGGGCTTCTTCTGCATATACATTTGTTTTTCCTTCTTCACAAAACTTGCCAATGGCGGCAGCCCATGTTTTCCAATCCTCGAATGTTAGCTTATAAAGGGGTTGACAGGCAATACATCTCTCATCGTTAATATAAGTAGCAATCTTCTTAATGGAGCCATCTTGTACCTCTGCTTTAAAGTCTTTCTCTGGAAGAGGTAGGGTTGTATCGACTACAACTACACTTTGTTCTGACTCCATCAAATCTGTTATAACGCTTTTATCAAAGTATAAATCTCCATGAAAGAGAAAGAGATCTTCTTTTAATTCCTGTAGGGCTAGATAAATGGAATAGATGTAGTTTGTAGTGGCATATTTGGGATTGTTCACAAAGCTTATGTTTAGCTTGTCCGAAAACTCATCACGAATATGATGGATTAACTGATCTTTCATATGACCCGTAGTCATGACAATGTCCGTGATCCCCATTTGAGAAAGAGTTCGAAGCTGGTATGTAATAAGGGTAAGACCTTCTTGAATCTCTACCATACTTTTGTGCTTATTTTCTGTTAAGGCTCCCATACGGCTGCCTAAACCAGAGTTTAGTATTAGTGCTTGCATTTCTATTCCTCCAATTTTGTCTAGCCCATCTCTATTTAAATTTTGGAAATTCTCGAATTAATATTTTTCTTTGTAACTCTTTAAGTTCTGCTTGATGTTCTACTTCATCAATTATATTTCTAGTTTCATCTGGTAGTTGGTACAATTCCTCTCCATGTCCATTATAAACTACATATTTATAATCTGAAGTTCTTATTCCCTTAAATCCTTTAACAAATTTTTCAGCACCTATTTCTTTTAATCGATTAGCTAATGCTCTATTAAAATATGCTTCAAACTGAAATTCTGCAAAATCTTGTTCTATTATAATCTCCCTGCTATCTAATAGTTCTACTAAAATTTTACCAGCATATTTCATACTAAAAATATCTCTATAACATCGTGGTTTTTGATTAGATATATTAATAATAAAAGGAATATGGGTTCTTTCATCTGAGCAACCTAAAGTTAAAAATAAATTGTTAGTAGGTTCAAAAATATTCTCTAGCCCTTGCCCATGATCTCCAGATATAATTGTTACTATACTTTCAGGATAAAAATCCATATAAAATTTTAATTGATCATCTACATATTTAATACACTCATAAAATTGTGCTTTAAAATCCTCCTCATTTTGTTCTGGTTTCTGATAACAGTATTCCTCAACCCCACTATGTATCATTGGCTTTTTTTGATGGTAACCACAAATATGAGGTTTATGGATTTCTCCTACAATATGTAATAATGAAAAAATAGATTCTTCCTTATTTTGTAGAAAATCACAGAGACTTCTCCAAAGTAATGTGCTTATAAATACTCCCAAACTTTTTTCCTCTTCTTCATTTTGGACAATCCTTCTTTTTGTTTTAACCTGATCAATCTGACTATGAGGCTCAAATAATTCCTTACCTAAAATATAACTTTTTATCCTATAACCATTCTCTATAAGGAATGATAGAAACTCACTTTCTTCAGCAGAAATTGTATCCTTTTTATATAACTCACCGTCAATTGGAAGCTTTTGTGTTAGCATGGAAAAAACACTCATATAAGTAAATAAATTTGTACTAAATGCATTTTTAAAATAAATAGATTCCCTTGAAATATCTTTAATAAATGGCATGTTGTTTCCTTCTACATCTTTATATCTCAAAGAATCAATTAAAAACCATATAATATCTTTATGTTTTCTATGGCTCAGTTCTCTTTTAATGTTTGCAAATAACTCTTCTAGTTCTTTTTTAAAAGCAATAAAATCATTCTTTCTACTATATCCTTCTTTAATATATTGATCAATAAACAACAATGCATATTTAAAATCTCTTATCTGAAGATATTTGATGATAAGCCTATATAAATGTTTTTCTTTCTCTTTAGGTACGGTACCAATTTCATATAACATTCTCTCATTATATAATTCTATATAATCCGGATGATCATAATAAAAAGGTGTTTCAAGGATGATTCCTTTTTGTTTCAAAATTTCATATATGTCTATGCATTGATGTCCTAAGTTTATAAAATCAATTTCTTTTTTTATTTCTTCTTTATAAGCAAAGGATGATATTAGTATAGTATTAATATTTAATTCATTAAGTTTACTTGGATTATATATAGGATAGCTATTCAAATATCTTTTATCGTTTCTTTTTACTCCTTTATCAATAATGCAAATCAAATTTTTATTGTTATGATTTATAACCTTCATTAATTCATTTGTGTGATCACCTGCACCCCATATGGCAATGTTTTTATCTGAACTAATACTATCCCATATGTTTTTTATTTCTTTTTCAATCTTAGTACTCATATTACTAATGTTAAAATTATACTTTTTTAATATTAGTTCCATTTCATCGTTTAAACTTAACATCACTGTATTCTCCCTTTGATTCTTTTCTACTTCTAAAAGGATCATTATCAATATTTAATTTCTCTAAAAACTATCTTAAAAAATTATTTCTTGGTATCTAACATTTGATTCTTGATAATTACATATATCTAAAAAACTTATATCTTTTTTAGGTTGTTTCCATTCTCCATAATGGTATTCAAGGTATAACTCATATTTGTACGGAACAGATATTTTTCTTCCTTTATACATAATGTATTCACATTGCTTAAAGTGATCTTCTGGTGCATAAGTAACAGTCTGTATTGCTAACCCATCTACAAAATAATTTGCTGTAATGCTTATTGGAAACTGTTTTATATCTGATTTACTATTATTATCAAAGCTTAACGTAATACTACACGGTTTGTTTTCCTGATTATATTTCAGATGAGCTCCCCATTCGAGTTCATTACTCAAAGGAAACTTTTTTATATTTCTAGACATACACATAACAACTTTCTCCAGATCATCTGAATGAATAGAAAAATCTATATCATCATCCCATGAAATTATATCTCCATCCCTAACAAGTCCTAATAATGTTCCATGATCAACAAAATAACGAATACCTTCTGACGCTAGTATCTCGATAATAAAGAGTAATATTTCTCTTGCTAAAATCATAGTTTTTTCATGTTCAAAAGGCCTATATGATTTACTTGAATAAAGTCCCCCCTTAGGTAAAGCTTTTATTTTAAGTGGGTCTATTTTCAGTTCTTTTAATAACTGATCTTTGATTTGTAATAAAAAACTACTTGTTATTACTATATAATCATATTTATAATCTTTAATCTGCAATGGATCAATAATAAGATAGTTATACAAAGTAGTATTATGTTTTTTCCTATCATTATCAGCTATAGCTAAAATTTCATACTCATTTTGATATTTTTTTATAAATGTTACTCCTGCAGAACTAGCACCGAACATAATAATCTTTTCTTTCATCTCTTTTATATGCATTTCCTACCCCCACTCAATACTTTTGTATAATATCTGAATTCATTCTAGCTACTTCAACATTCTCATCCAAAAACATAACTACATCTTTCGCCGAAACATATTCATCCCTAAAATGCCCATAAACTCTCTCTACTACCTCAAAATCCTCTTTCGTATCGACACAAAGTCGATAATTTTTATTATATAGTTCCTGCCCCTCTACATAACCTACTTTAAATTTAGCTTGATTTGTATACATATACAAAGTTACATGTTCTTTATAAGATTCGTTATTCATCTTATCTACTTCTTCATATGCTTTTTCTAAGGCTTTACTTGAAAATACTTCCACGTCAAA
>JAAZLH010000272.1 GCA_012799415.1 Candidatus Epulonipiscium sp.
GAGTTTAGAAACTTAGGCGATGATCATTTTGTAGCTTGTCATTTTGCAAAATAAGATGGATGTGATAAAATGTCCAAAAAAGAAAAAGAAGATCGATTTTTATTTCCTTTCAGAAAACAGAAAATAAGGGAAAAGGATAATCTACAAAGAGATGAAGAAAAAATTTCCCTGGGAATAGGAGATATTGTAGCAATTTTCATTGCTGCGGCTCAAATTTTACTTCCTTATCTTTTGGTTTTCATTGTTGGATGGGGCCTCTTTATTTGGTTTGCTACAAATTTTTGGCTTAAATAAAAAGTGTAAAAAACTCCTTTTGGTTTTATTAAAAATCAAGAGGAGTTCTTTTATGCTTTATTATTTTCATTGAAGTAGATCTACTGGTATGTAAGAAAAAAGAAAGTGAATATTTTCTGAAGTAATTTTGGCGAGACCTGTTTTTTGGACAGCTGCATAGATTTGTTCTTCTGAGAGATGATAGATATAGGCAATATCTTCTATAGAGTATTCCTGGGGACTGTTTCTCTGCCATTCTCTTTGGAGCAAATTGCAAATTTTACTACTACCTTGGTACATGATCATAAAGAAGGTAGCAGGAGTGATGGATTCAATTTGTTCTTCATACATGATACTTCTTACTTCGTTTTCGCTCAAATGTAACAACTGAGCAGTATGGGGGATATCTAGTAATTCAGGTGTGGTTTTTAGGAATAAGTCAATTTTTTCTAACACAGGTGCAATGTTTTTTTGGTATACTTCTAAAAATGTAATTGTCAAGGCGCATATCCTTTCTGTCTATGTAATTTTTATATCGATATAACTTTATAACTTCATTATAACAAATTTATCACCAAAAACCATAGGGAAAGCTTGGTATTCCTCTTTAGGAGTTTCCAAAAAAAAACAATCATATTTTTTGGAATATACCACATAATATGATCATGGAGGTGATAAATATGGCTAGAAATTCAAAAGCAGTACCTCAAGCGAGAGCAGCTTTAGATCAATTTAAATATGAAGTTGCTAATGAATTGGGTGTAAACTTAAAACAAGGTTATAATGGAGATTTAACATCTGCCCAAGCTGGTTCGATAGGTGGATATATGGTGAAAAAAATGATTGAAGCCCAAGAGCAACAAATGGCTGGAAACACCAATATGACAACCAAATAGCAAATAGTTAGAAAAGAGATAGATAAACTTGTCTCTTTTCTTTTTTTTCCTTGACGCATCTTGTCTCTTTCGTTATAATAAAGTAATATGTAAAGAACTATTTGTTAGCGCTTTGCTAATCAATATAAAGGAATTTAAGGAGGAAAATAGTTCATGAGTACAAAAGTTGAGATATTAGAAAATAACATGGTGAAATTAACCATAGAGGTAGATGCAGAACGGTTTGAAGAGGGTATGAAATATTCTTACAATAAAAGCAAAGCTCATTTAAATATACCTGGTTTTAGAAAAGGTAGAGTACCCCGCAAGATGGCAGAAAAGTATTATGGTGCAGAAGTTTTCTATGAAGACGCCATAAATTTTGTCATTCCAGATGCTTATGAAGCAGCAGTTGAAGAGCATAATTTAGATGTAGTTGCGCAACCAGAGATTGATGTAGAGCAAGTAGGTAATGGACAAAATTTAATTTTTACTGCAGAAGTAGCTGTAAAACCAGAAGTAAAATTAGGGCAATATAAAGATATTGAAGTAGAAAAAGTTGCTGTAGAAGTGACAGAAGAAGAAATACAAGCAGAATTAGAAAAAGTACAACAGCAAAATGCTCGTATTGTCGCAGTAGAAGATCGCCCTGTAGCAGATAATGATCAGGTTGTTATTGATTTTGAAGGATTTATCAATGGGGAGCCATTTGAAGGTGGAAAAGGGGAAGACTATCCTTTAACCATTGGTTCAGGTAGCTTTATTGATACATTTGAGCAGCAATTAATTGGACATGAAGTGAATGCAGAAGTAGAAGTAAATGTAACTTTTCCAGCGGAGTACCATCAAGAAGAATTAGCAGGACAGCCTGCATTGTTTAAGGTTCTAATAAAAGAAATTAAGCAACAAGAACTTCCAGAGCTTGATGATGAGTTCGCAAAAGATGTTTCTGAATTTGATACATTAGAAGAATATAAAGAAGATTTAAGGGCAACACTGTTAAAGCAAAAAGAACATGAAGCAGAGCACGCAAAAGAAGATCAGGTTATGGAACAAATTATTGCAAATGCAGAAGTAGATGTTCCAAAGCCAATGATCGAATCTCAGCTTGATCAAATGGTACAAGATTTCTCTCAAAGATTACAGTATCAAGGATTTCCTATGGAGCAATACTTACAAATTACAGGTAATAACATGGTAACTTTACGCGAAAACTTTAGGGAAGATGCAGTGAAACGCATAAAATCTAGACTTGTTTTAGAGGAGATTGCGAAACAAGAAAATCTTGAAGTATCTGATGAAGAAGTAATGGAAGAAATTAAAAAAATGGCAGAAATGTATAATATGGAAGTTGAAAAACTAACAGAAGGTATTTCTGAAAAAGAAAAAGGGTACATGAAAGAAGATTTAAAAACTACAAAAGCTCTAAAATTAGTTATTGAAAGTGCAAAAGAAGTAGAATAAATTTCTTCTGTTGTACATAAGATAAAATGATGAGGAGGAATGTGAAATGAGTTTAGTGCCTATGGTTGTTGAACAAACCAATCGAGGAGAGCGTTCCTACGATATTTATTCTAGGTTATTAAAAGAACGTATTATCTTTTTGGGAGAAGAAGTAAATGATGTAACTGCTAGTTTAGTTGTGGCCCAATTGCTATTTTTAGAAGCAGACGATCCAGATAAAGATATTCATTTGTATATTAATAGTCCTGGTGGATCTGTAACGGCAGGATTTGCCATTTACGATACAATGCAATATATTAAACCAGATGTTTCTACGATTTGTATTGGTATGGCAGCTAGTATGGGTGCATTTTTGCTTGCAGGTGGAGCCAAAGGAAAACGATTTGCTCTTCCTAATGCAGAGGTAATGATCCATCAGCCACTTGGTGGGGCACGAGGGCAAGCTACAGATATCCAAATTCATGCAGAGCAAATTTTAAAGATCAAAAAGAGATTAAATCACATATTAAGTGAGAATACTGGTCAATCATTAGATGTCATTGAACGAGATACAGAACGAGATTTCTTTATGGATGCACATCATGCAAAGGAATATGGCCTCATTGATCAGGTAATTACACGAAAGCAAGGTTAAAATAGTGAGGTGACGTAATGGCGAACCGATATGATGATAAGAAGCCACTAAAATGTTCTTTTTGCGGGAAGAACCAAGAGCAAGTACGTAGGCTAATTGCAGGTCCAAGTGTCTATATTTGTGATGAGTGTATTGAATTATGTGCTGAAATCATCGAAGAAGAATTTGATAATTTTCAAGAAGGCGGTCAAATAACAGATATTCCGAAACCTATGGTCATCAATGATATTTTAGATGAATATGTCATTGGACAAAATCGTGCTAAGAAAACATTGGCCGTTGCCGTTTATAATCATTATAAACGTGTACAATCTGGACATTTATATGATGATGTTGAACTTCAAAAAAGCAATATCATTATGATAGGGCCTACTGGTTCGGGTAAAACTTTTTTGGCGCAAACTTTAGCAAGATTACTTAATGTTCCTTTTGCTATGGCAGATGCTACTTCTTTAACAGAGGCAGGATATGTAGGGGAAGATGTAGAAAATATTTTGCTTAAGTTGATTCAGGCAGCTGATTATGATATTGAGCGTGCAGAAAAAGGGATTATCTATATTGATGAAATTGATAAAATTGCTAGAAAATCAGATAATCCATCTATTACTAGAGATGTAAGTGGTGAAGGAGTACAACAAGCCCTTCTTAAGATATTAGAAGGTACAGTTGCTTCTGTTCCACCTCAAGGTGGAAGAAAACATCCTCATCAAGAGTTTATACAAATTGATACTACAAATATTTTATTTATTTGTGGAGGAGCATTTGGTGGTATTGATGAAATTGTTCAAAACCGTATAGGAGAAAAAACTATGGGTTTTGGTGCTACGATTGAAAGCAAAAAAGAGAAAAATATCAGTGAACTATTGCAAAATCTTCTACCCCAAGATTTGCTGAAATACGGACTCATTCCAGAGTTTGTTGGTAGAATTCCTGTTATGGTCACGTTAGATCAGCTAGACGAAGAAGCCCTATTGGATATTTTAACAAAGCCTAAAAATGCTTTGGTAAAACAATATCAAATGTTATTAGAAATGGATCATGTTTATTTAGAGTTTGAAGAAGAAGCTCTTAAATTAATTGCACAAAGAGCACTAGAACGAGATACAGGAGCCCGTGGATTACGTGCTATCTTAGAAGAAGTGATGATGGAAATTATGTATGAAATTCCATCTAATGATACAGTAGAAAAATGCGTAATCACAAAAGACGTGATAGAAGGAAAGGCAGCTCCCCTTCTAACCTATAATGAAAATAGGCAGCCTATTAAACGGCCACGGAAAAAGAGAAAAAAAGCAGGGGAAACGGCTTCTTAGAAAGCTATTATAAAATGAGGTAGATATTCCAAAGGATATCTACCTCATTTTAATGCGTACTGAAAAACTTTGCTTTGCTTGTAAGGAACCAATTTCTTAAATAAATTGAAAATCCATGTTTTTTTACACTTTTCTTATATCTTATAAAAAGTGAATTATAAAAAAGGCTCACTTGTTACATACTATAATAGACAAATTTGTATAAAGGAGTGAGCGCTTTGGAACTGAATCAGATTATGGTCGGGTTACAATTTTTCTTAACAATTGTAATGGGACTATATTTTTTCAATTTACTAAAAGGGCAACAAACTAGTAAAACATCTATTGATAAAGAATCTAAAAAAGAAATAGAAAATTTAAGAAAGCTTCGTTCTATTCAATTATCGGAGCCATTATCAGAAAAAACTCGACCAACGGAATTTCAAGAGATCATTGGCCAAGAAATGGGGTTACAAGCGTTAAAGGTGGCCCTTTGTGGTCCTAATCCCCAGCATGTAATTATCTATGGTCCTCCTGGAGTTGGAAAAACGGCAGCAGCACGAGTGGTTCTAGAGGAAGCTAAAAAAATGGCCTTCTCTCCTTTTAAGGGCCAAGCTCGCTTTATTGAAATAGATGCTACAACATTGCGATTCGATGAACGTGCTATTGCAGATCCTCTTATGGGGTCTGTGCATGATCCTATTTACCAAGGAGCAGGAGCTTATGGAGCAGCAGGGATTCCACAGCCTAAAGCTGGGGCAGTAACCAAAGCTCATGGTGGAATTTTATTTATTGATGAAATTGGAGAGCTGCATCCAGTACAAATGAATAAATTACTTAAAGTGTTAGAAGATCGTAAAGTATTCTTCGAGAGTTCTTACTATTCATCAACAGACTCTAATATTCCATCTCATATTCATGATATTTTTAAAAATGGATTACCTGCAGATTTTCGTTTAGTGGGGGCAACGACCCGTACACCAGAAGAGATTCCAGCTGCTATTCGATCTCGCTGTACAGAGATTTTCTTTCGACCTTTAAAGGCCACAGAAATTGAAAAAATTGCACAAAATGCAGGACGTAAAGGAGATTTTCAACTAGAGGAAGGTGTAAGTAATTTAGTAGCCCAGTATGCAGATAATGGGAGGGATGCGGTAAATATTATTCAGGCAGCAGGATGTACAGCGATTCTAAAAGGACGATCTTCTATTTGTATTGAAGATACAGAATGGGTTATCGAATCTGGCCGTTATAGTCCTAAAGTTAGTAAAAAAATTCAACCAGAAAAACGTATTGGCTCTGTTCATGGTTTGGCTGTTTATGGACTTGGTGCAGGTGCATTGCTAGACATTGAAGTGATGGCAAGACCTACCAAAGTAGGAGAAGGTAGCTTGGTAGTAACAGGAATTATTGAAGAAGAAGAGTTTCATAAAAATGGAGGAAAGATGCGTCGTAGAAGTACGGCACAAGGCTCTATTGAAAATGTATTAACGTTGACTCGAAGAGTAACGGGATTGGATTATAAAGATTATGATATCCATATTAACTTTCCAGGGGGAATGCCTGTAGATGGTCCATCAGCAGGTATTGCTATTTTTGTGGCATTGTACTCAGCTTTATATCAAAAACCAATTTCAAGTAAATTAGCCCTAACAGGAGAAATCACTATTCATGGAAAGGTATTACCAGTAGGTGGTGTACATGCTAAAATTAATTGTGCAGTGGAAGCAGGAGCTGACACAGTTCTGATCCCTAAAGCCAATTGGCAAAAGTTATTTGCTGATTATCCTATTAAGATTATTCCGATAGAAACAGTAGAGGAATTATTAGACTTCGTATTCCAACAAAAAGAAACTAAAGGCTTGGTTGGATCTGTTGCGCTATACTTTTAAACTTGGATATCTAAATAAGATAAGGTATAATAGAAACAGAAATACGAATCAAAAGAATGATTACAATAAGTGTTGATATGAATTTGGTTCAAAGAGAGAAAATTATGGGGTGAAAATTTTGAGTTATACATCTAAATATACAACAATGCCTTTACTAGCATTAAGAGGATTAACTGTATTTCCTAATATGATTTTACATTTTGATGTAGGTAGAACAAAGTCAACACAAGCTTTAGAGCAAGCTATGGTTAATGACCAAGAAATTTTTTTAGTAGCACAAAAGGATGCAGTATTAGAAAACCCTTCATCAGAGGAGCTTTTTGAGGTAGGTACCATTTCAAAGGTAAAGCAATTATTAAAGCTTCCAGGGGATACGGTTCGGGTGTTGGTGGAGGGGATCAATCGGGGAAAAATTCATTCCTTTGTACAAGAAGATCCTTATTTTATTGTGGAGGTAGAGGAAGCGTCCATAGAAGAAGAAACGGAAAGCATTGAAAGAACTGCCTTACTTCGTGCGGCAGTAGAAGTTTTTGAAGAGTATGCTAAGGTCAATAGTAAAATTTCTCATGATACTTTACTTGCTATTGTCTCATTAAAGAAGCCTGGACAAATGGCAGATACCATGGCAGCGAATATTCAGCTTAAGGTAGAACAGAAGCAATTGTTGCTAGCCAGTTTTCAGCCAGAAGAAAGATTGCGCTTAATGACAGGAATTTTAAAACAAGAAATAGAGATTTTAACCATTCAACAAAGTATTCATAGCCAAGTAAAACAAAATATTGACAAATCTCAAAAAGAATATTATTTACGTGAGCAATTAAAAGTTATTCAAGAAGAACTTGGTGAAAAAGAGGGTATCAAAGGAGAGATTGAAGAATATAAAGTTAGATTAAAAAAGCTCAATCCTCCAGAAGAGGTAGAAGAAAAGGTGTTACAGGAATTAGATCGTATGCTAAAAATTCCTTACGGTTCTTCAGAGGCATCCGTTGTCCGTAATTATGTAGAGTGGATATTAGATTTACCTTGGAGCGAAGAAACAGAAGAATCTCATGATCTAAAAAAAGCAGAAAAAATCTTAAATAGTGACCATTATGGATTGGAAAAGGTGAAGGAAAGAGTATTAGAGTATTTGGCCGTGCGGCAGATGGGGTCTCCATTAAATAGCCCCATCCTTTGTTTGGTTGGGCCACCGGGGGTAGGAAAGACTTCCATAGCAGCTTCTATTGCTGAAACCCTAAACCGCAAATATGTAAGAATTTCTTTGGGAGGAGTACGAGATGAAGCTGAAATTCGAGGACATCGTCGTACTTATGTAGGTGCTATGCCTGGTCGAGTTATTCAAGGATTAAAGCAAGCCCAAACTAAAAATCCTTTGGTTTTGTTAGATGAAATTGATAAGATGAGCAATGATTTTAGGGGAGATCCTTCTGCGGCTTTATTAGAAGTTTTGGATGGAGAGCAGAATCATAAGTTTAGAGATCATTTTATAGAGTTACCTTATGATCTATCAAAAGTTTTATTTTTGGCAACAGCCAATACATTACAAACAATTCCAAGACCTTTATTAGATAGAATGGAAGTTATTCATGTATCTAGCTATACAGAAGATGAAAAACTACGTATTGCCATGGATTATCTGCTACCCAAACAGCGAAAAGCTCATGGAATGGAAAAATCTCAATTACGCTTAAGTGAAAATGTTATGCGGAGAATTATTCAATCTTATACAAAAGAAGCAGGGGTCAGAAATCTAGAAAGATCCATTGGTGAAGTATGTAGAAAAGTAGTAAAAGAGTTCATTACATACGACAAATCTTATGTACGTGTGACAGAAAAAAACCTGCAGAATTATTTAGGAATTCCCAAATATCATTATGATAAGGTGGCAGCCCAAGCTGAAGTTGGAGTAGCTAGAGGGTTAGCATGGACATCAGTAGGTGGAGATACTTTATCTATTGAAGTGAATACGATGAAAGGAACAGGAAAGTTTGAATTAACAGGTAACATGGGTACTGTTATGAAAGAATCAGCACGTACAGCCATTAGCTATATTCGTTCTAAAGCAGATGAATTTCATATTGCAGAAGCTTTCTATAAAGAATTAGACATTCATATTCATATTCCAGAAGGTGCAGTTCCAAAAGATGGTCCTTCTGCTGGAATTACTATGGCAACTGCTATGGTTTCAGCGCTAACTGAAATACCGGTAAGACATGATGTGGGAATGACAGGAGAAATTACTTTACGGGGGCGAATACTACCTATTGGTGGATTAAAGGAAAAGATATTAGCAGCTAGGCGGGCTGGTATTACTAAAGTTTTAATTCCAATAGAAAATCAAAAGGATGTAGAAGAAGTAGGAGAACAAATACAAGGAGAGATCGAGGTAGTATTAGTAGGTTCAATGGAGGAAGTTCTTGCCCATGCTCTTACTCACCCAATTGATGAAAAGGTAAAAGAAGAGAAGAAGGGGAGATAGTTTTGGATGTAAACAACGTAAATCTTGAAGTAGTATCAGGTATGGCATCACAATTTCCAACAACAGGACTTGTTGAGGTAGCTTTTGCTGGAAAGTCTAATGTAGGAAAATCATCATTATTAAACACAATGGTTAATCGTAAGGCTTTGGCACGGACAAGTTCTCAGCCTGGAAAAACTCAGACAATCAATTTCTATAATGTGGAGGATAAACTTTATTTGGTTGACTTACCAGGGTATGGATATGCAAAAGTATCTATGGAAGAAAGAAAAAGATGGGGAGAATTTATAGAGACTTATTTACATGAACGAATTCAATTAAAGCTAATCGTTTTATTGATTGATATCCGACATAGCCCCGGTGAATTAGATCAGATGATGTATAAATGGATGAAACATCATGGATTTCCTATGATTGTAGTAGCAACTAAAATGGATAAATTGAAAAGATCCCAAGTTGGTAAACATATAGCTATGGTGCGTAAAGGATTGGGTATGAATGCAGAAGACATATGCATTCCTTTTTCCTCCATTACAAAACAAGGTAGAGATGAAATATGGGAAATATTAGATCAGACTTTATCTTTATGAAGGCGTATATAAATATAGATAACAAAAGATAGCATGATAGATATCCAAACAGGGGAAACGCCTATTGTAAAGGAGGGAGCGTATGCAAAAACGACGTTTGCATTTATCAAGAACAGATAAAAAAATCGCAGGAGTATGTGGAGGGTTTGCCGAATATTTTAATTTTGATCCCACTCTTATTCGTATTATCTGGGTTTTAATTACACTGATGTCATCTTGGTCTGGGCTAGGTATATTGATGTATATTGTATGTTGGGCTGTGTTGCCATCAGATGATGGATACCAGGATATGCAGTAAATAAAACGCTTGATGTTGTAGTGATTTCACTAACATCAAGCGTTTTTTGCGTTTTTTTTATCTTTAGAAGTCGGATTTGTTAAAGAAGATAAAATTTGTCCATAGTGTACTTGAGCACTTTGTTTCCAATTATTACAAATTTTTTTAGCTTGTTCTTTAGAAACAACATTGACTTTAAGTTCCATTAGAAGTGTTTCGTTTTCCACAACTTTACAAATAACTAAATATTCATTTTGTTTTTCAGGAATATACTCAGCAGTAATTTCAATTTCTTGTCGGATTTGAGGACGATGAGTTTGAATATATTGCATAATTTCTTCACGGGTATGGACAGGAATCCGATTAAGAAAATATTCCAGTGTTCTTTCACCTTTTGATTCAATTACATATCGAGTTGTATGATTATCAATTTGAGTTAGTAAAAGTTTAGCTTCAACTAATTCACTTAAGTATTGTTGTATAGAAAAGTAATCGGTATAATTTCTTTCAAGTATGAATTCAGTGATTTGGGTATTTGATAAAGGAATTCTCATATGATGAATCAAAAATAGAATAATTAGTTTATTCAATGTTAATTCCTGAGTTGACTGAATCAATAGCATCCCTCCCATATGGATTTTGCGAAGCTTCAGTTATTGTCGTATATATCTATATTGTATATGAAAATAGGAAATGTTACAAGATCCATTGCTTTTTTCCTTGCCAGCTATCTCTTTTTTTAAGTTCTTTCTCAATACCATTTAAAGTAGCTCTTTTTTGCAAGCTCCAAAGTGGGCCAAGAAGCAGATCCTTTGGACCATCTCCAGTCATACGATGAATGACTATTTTAGGAGGGAGAAGTTCCAAGGCATCTACAATAAGTTCAATATATTCATCCTGTGTAAGAAGAGAGAAAGGTTTCTTTTCATAGGATCTACCTAAATCTGTATTTTTTAATACATGAAGCAAATGCATTTTAATTCCCTGGAGTGGAAGTTTAGCCATAGCAGAGACAGAAGCTAGCATATCTTCTTTGGTTTCGCCGGGTAATCCAAAAATTAAATGACACACAGTAGCAATTGAATACTGGTGTAATTTTTGAACTGTTTTATAAAAACAATCTGTACGATAGCCACGTCGAATATATTTGGCTGAATGTTCATGTATTGTTTGAAGACCTAATTCTATCCATAAAAAAGTTTTTTTATTTAATTCTGCTAACCATTGGATAATTTCATCTGAAAGACAATCCGGGCGTGTAGCAATAGCTAAACCAACTACACCAGGGAGAGATAATGCTTCATTGTATTTTTTTTGTAATTCAGGTAATGAAGCATAGGTGTTAGTGAAAGCTTGAAAATAAGCGATATATCCAATAGGGGTCCATTTTCTATCAGTTTGTTTTTTGGCTTCATAAAATTGCTCAGTAATAGACTGAGTACGACATCCTGCAAAATCTCCAGAGCCAGATTCACTACAAAAGATACATCCTCTAGTATCTAGTGTACCATCTCGATTGGGGCATGTGAATCCTCCGTCTAATGAGATTTTAGCTACTTTTCCTTGAAAATGGGTGCGCAAATAAAAATTAAGTGAATGGTATCGTTTGTCTTGAAAACGCATAGTATATCCTCCTTACTCTTTTATAGTACGGTATTCATTCCAAGAGGTCAAGAGGATAGATATTTAATTTGTTTTTTTTATCTAAAATCGTAAAATATTGATTGTGTAGAAAAGCCAGATTTGAGACATAGTAAATTTATATGACAGCTTAGAAAAGAGGGATTCATATGTATTCCATTTTATCTAAAATAGAATTACAACAATATTTAAATCAATTTCGTACACTTGCTACTAATTTAGATTATTCCCAATTTGATAATATTATCTTTTTTAATTTAGAGTCTTTTTACTCTTATATGGAGAATATCTCTGGGCATCCTTTTCAAGAACAATATGATGATTTAGAAAAAATTTTAGATATTATTGAGCCTTATTTGCCATTTGCTGTTGGTGATACGGCCCTTGCTTTTTTGTTAGAAGCCACATATGTTAATGATGAAATAGAGATGGAACAATTAAAACTTAAATACGGTTCTAGACTTCGTATGGATTTTATTAATTTAGTACAAAATATATTGTCTGAAGAAGAGTGGGAATATATATTACAATTATGTGAAACCATCAGGCAAGAAAAAGAAAGTAATCTCCATGCTTATTATTAGCAAGAAAAGTGTAAAAGATATCAATAGCCATGGCATGGGAAAAAGAATTGTATAAGATAATGGAATATGATACAATACAATCAAAATGGTTATAAGGAAATGGGGGATCAGATAATGGATTATCAACAACAGCAGTCACCTCAAGAACCTAATGAAGGATTAACAACGGGGCTTAAGGTAGTATTGATTATTGGAACAATTTTTATACAGTTGATAGGTATCATATTAGGTGCTATTTGGATGACGGATAATAATAATTCAGAGGAAAAAAGAAAATTTGGAAAAACCTTGTTAACTTTAGGAATTGTAGTCATTGTCGTTCAATGTATTTGTGGAATTGTTATTTACGGAGGCATCATTGGGTTAGGTATATCAAACATGATGGCTTTTTAAGAGACAACAAATAGATACGATCAGTAAGAGACCGGAGGTTTTTCACGGTCTTTTCTTATACTAAATTAGGAAGGTTCGTTTTGCTTGCAAGAAGCAAAATTTTTCTAACACATTTGAACATCTATGTTTTATATTTTGTTTGTTACAGATGATAATAAAGAAGGGGAGGAATTACATGACGGAAAAAAAACGAACGATTCCAGAAGTAAATGGTTTTTTGAGAAAAACAGATGTGAGGGTACCTGATGTGATTCGACAAAGTAGTGGTATTTTAATCTTTGGGAAAAGACTCCGATCTTTTTTATTCTCTACGGATGTGGCTATTATTAAGAATACCAATGCAGATGCTATTATAGCTGTTTATCCTTTTACACCCCAGCCTGCCATTACTCAAGCAATTATGTCTGTGGCAGATATTCCAGTTTTATGTGGAGTAGGAGGTGGTTTAACCCAGGGGATCCGATCGGTTAATGTAGCACTTCATGCAGAGTTTCAAGGTGCTATTGGAGTTGTTTTGAATGCCCCCACTCCTATTGAAACCATTCGACAGGTAAGTGAAACAATAGATGTTCCAGTTATTATTACGGTAGTTTGTGAGAAAACAAATATTAAAGAAAAATTAGATGCAGGAGCCAAGATTATAAATGTCAGTGGTGGCCCCCAAACCATAGATATTGTAAAAGCAATTCGAGAGCAAGATCCAGACGTGCCTATTATAGCTACAGGTGGGCCAACAGATGAATCTATTTTAGCTACCATTCAGGCTGGTGCTAATGCGATTACTTATACTCCACCAACCAACGGTGAATTATTTAGAGCAAAAATGGAATTATACCGTGAACAAGAAAGAAACAAATAAATAATGATGAAAGTTGAAGAACAATCCAAGCCTAGTAGATTGTTCTTAATAAGGGGGAAGGCCAATATGAGATCTGAAATTTTGCATATTGATATGGATTCTTTTTATGCATCTTGTGAACAGGTTCGAAACCCTAAATTACGTAATCAACCTATTGTCGTTGGAGGAGATCCTAAAACTCGCCGAGGGATTGTTTTGGCGGCTAGTTATGAAGCAAGGCAACAGGGTATTTATACGACAATGCCTCTGTGGGAGGCTTTAAAAAAATGCCCAAATGTTACTATTGTTAGGCCAGATCATGATTATTATGAGTTTTTATCTTTGCAAGTCATGATGTTGTTGGATGAGTATACCCCCTTAAAAGAGCAAATGTCCATTGACGAAGCTTTTTTGGATATGACAGGAAGTGAGAGGATTTTTGGGAAGCCCTACCAGATTGCTTCTAGTATCCAGCAAAAAATCCTAAATGAGGTTGGTTTGCCTTGCTCTATTGGAATTTCTTCTAATAAGATTTTAGCAAAGATGGGATCAGGGATGAATAAACCATTCGGATTAACAGTATTATATCCTGAGGATGTACCTGAAATGTTATGGCCCCTTCCTATTAGTAAGTTGTATGGGGTAGGACGTAAGCAAAGAAAATTGTTAGAAAATTATCAAATTGATACCATTGGTGATCTAGCAAAGTACCCTATTCAAAATTTAGCATCTATTGTTGGGCAAAAAGTAGCTCTTCAACTTCACGATTATGCTAATGGGAAAGATAGGGCTCCTGTAAAGCCTAATCATCCTCAGGATGTAAAGAGTATAAGCAATGAAAATACTTTTTCAGAAGATCTTTTGGATTTGGCTCAGATAAAAAAAGAATTACTGATGTTGACAGAAAAAGTGGCTTGGCGACTACGGAAGATAGAAACGGAAGGTCGTACTGTATTTATCAAAATTAAATATTATAATTTTGTCACTGTTATTCGAAATCGTACTTTACCACGGGCTACCAATGTCACAGATGTCTTTTATCAACAGGCCTTGGATCTATTTTTACAGCATTGGAACAAAAGTCCTATCCGTTTGCTAGGTGTAGGGATTGCGAATTTAGAGACCGAGGAGTGTGAACAAATTTCTTTATGGGATATTAAAGATGAACAGTTGGAAAAAAAGAAAAAAGTAGACCATGTAGTAGATGTCCTACGAGAAAAATATGGTTATGGAGTAATGCAACGAGCAACTACCATACAAGATAGTAAAAAATAAAGGATATCCATAATAAAAAGAGAGTAGCAATATAGGGGAAAAAGGTAAGATTGCGGGGGTGGGTAAATGAATATGAGTGATCGATTTAAAAGTCGGTTTTATAGCCAAGAAGTATTAACTTTAGAAGATTATGAGCAGAGTCGTCGATATTTTACATATGAAGGGATTACGGCAGTTAGCATTGCTAGTTTAACTAGTGGAGCTTTTTTAGCAGGGTTTTTACAGTTTATGGGTGTATCAGATCAAATCAATGGGCTTATTGGAGCTATTCCAGTATTACTTGGTTTTATACAAGTTTTTTCTTCTGTGGTTTTTGAAAAAATGTCTCAAAGGAAGCCTCTTATTAGTACAGTCGCTTTTATTTTTCGATTGCTTTTAGTATTTCTATTTTTGATACCTCTTTTTATTAAAAATCAAAGGTGTAGTGTGCTTATTTTTGTATTTCTGTTTGCTGTAGCGCATGGCTTAGCAGCTTTTACTTCCCCAGCAGCTTCAACTTGGCTCGTAGACCTAACACCTTCAACCATGCGAGGAAACTACTTTGCAAGAAGGGATGCCTTGTCTTTGGGGGCTGTTACTATTGTAACTTTAACGATAGGACGGGTATTGGATTTTTTTCGTGGTAATAACCAAGAATATGGTGGATTTTTATTTATTGCAGGTTTAGTATTTATTTTAGCAATAGCAAATTATATATTTCTTCTCCTTATCAAAGAACCACCGGTGAAACAAAATTCTTCTCCGGTATCTTTTAAATCAGTCTTAACCATTCCTTTTCAAAGCCCAGGATTTAAGAAGGTTATTCTTCTCTTTATTTTATGGAATGTAGGGCTTCAGATTGCGGGACCTTTTTTCTCTGTATACATGGTAACAGGACTGAATCTGGATTATACATACATCATGGCTATTGGAGTAGCTGGATCTTTAGTACGGGTCATTGTAACCCCTTTTTGGGGACGAATTGCAGATCAAAAATCTTGGTTTTTCTCGACAAAGATGTCTATTGGTCTTTTGGCGATTATTCATTTTCTGTGGTCCTTTGTGGTTCCTTCTAATGCTAAATTATTTATACCTATTCTTCAAATTTTTAGTGGAATGGCATGGGGAGGAATAGGAATCTCTATGTTTAATATTCAATTTTTATTTGCAAAAAGGGAAGGCCGCACCATGTATTTAGGATTGAATGCTGCTATTGGTGGTATTGCAGGCTTTGCAAGTACATGGGTTGGATCAAGAATTGTTGGTTCTCTAGCAGGAAAGTCATTTCAGATGAAATGGATTTCTGTTGGCAATATGCAAATTGTATTTGCATTATCTGGACTCATCCTATCTCTTTGTACTTTATTTATTAAGTTTTTTATTGAAAAAGCCAATGATCCTGTGGAAATAGAATAATGAAAGAATCAAAGAGACGGTTCTACTAACCTAAATAGTAGAATCGTCTTCTTCATAGTTTTCTTGATCTTCTTGATCAGTTATTGTTTCTTTTAACTGGATATTTTGACGCATATGAAACAGGGTGAAGACTAACAAAGGAAATACAAAGAACTGAACAAAGGAAAAGTAGGTAAAAAAATCTAAAAACTTAAATAAAGTAAATATATCTCGAGATAACCAATAGGATATAAACAACACCAAGGCAGTGATTATGTAAATCAAAGCCGGGTGTTGTTTTTTATATTCTTTTTTTAGAATATCTAATAAAACAAAAAAGGTAATGGTGTATTTTAGATACCATCCGCCGATCATTTGTATCATAACAAGTAATTCTCCAAATTCAATAAAATCAAAATAGCTAGGTAGTTGAGTTTGTATCAATTTTGGATAATACATTTCTAATAAACGTGGCATACTAAAAGTCATAAACAAACCTGTACTAGATACAACTTCCATTTGTACCACAATAAATAGAGCGAAAAGTATAGATTTAGCAGAAGATTTCTTATTGGATACGTATTGAAATAGATAAATGGGTATCATAATATGAGAATATAATCCTATCATTTGGATTGTAGAGAGTATGAACCCTTTTGTAATGCCATTTTCAAAAATAGGAAAAATCCAGCTAGGGGTTTTATATAGGAGAGTTTGAATGCCTAAATTGATTCCTGCAGCCATAATAAAAAGAATACCAATGATAGTTAACATAAGGATAGTGTAAATGTTTTGCCTCACAGTATAGATAGCGGGGATAACAAAAAATAATAATAAATACCATGGAGGTGTTTTGATTAGCATATTAGTATGCATGGAGTTGGCTTCTATAGAGGCAGATTCAATTAAGATACAAAAAAAAGAAAATAGGAGCATGAAAAATAAAAAGCTTCCCAAATATTTTCCCAGTGCCTTTTCATAAATTTCTAACAGGGAGTAAGTCTTACTTTTTTTCATTATATAAACAAGATATAAGGTGAAAAAAACGTAAATGGCAGAGGCAATGATCATCCCAACCCAAGTATCTCTTTTACCATTTTGAATAAAGACCGTAGGATAGGTTTTTAGAGAGATAATGGTAGTAGCCCAAATAAAGTACATGAAATGTTTTTTATTCATTTTGAACATAGTCATCCTCTTTTCTAGGGAGCAAGATATCTTAGATCATACCCTGAATGTAAATAAGTCATACGTCCCGTAAAGATAGATTATTAAATTTAGAACTTTAGGTGATGCAAGGTTTGGATATCTATAAAAAAGTATATTTATTTAAGGAGGGATTCATGATGGGACCATTACAGCTTGAAAAAATACAAAAAAAACTACAGCACAATGTAGATATTGTTTATCGAACGATTCAAAATAAAGATACTACTTTGCATATTATTTTTGCATCCAACATCAGTGATACCCACTACATTAGTCAGTCAGTTATCAAACCCCTTATTGAGACCGAAGAAACTCAGATTGATATTTTCAATTTACAGACAAAGATTCTACCTGTGAGCAATATGGGGGAATTTACGACAGAGGAAGAGGCTATAGCTTATATTTTAACTGGAGACGCAGTGATTATACTCCCTCATGAATCGAAAGGTATTTTTTGTGAAGTAAAGCAGTATAAAAAGAGAACAGTAGAAACACCACCGTCAGAAGGAGTACTTAAAGGCCCTAGAGAAGGATTTACAGAGCATGTAGGAGATAATATATCTATGCTGACAAAAAGAGTGAAAAATCCTAAGCTTCGTATTGAAGACGTTGACCTAAAGGATACCTGCCACACAAAAATATTTCTGGTTTACTTAGAAGATCGGGTTTCTAAAAAAGCCCTTCAATACGCATACGATCAGATTGAAAAGGCTAAATCTTCTTATATAATTACAGCTCGGGAAATAGAAAATATGTTAGAAAGTAAAGAAAGTACCTTTGATACCATTGGGCATACAGAAAAACCAGATATCGTAGCAGCTAGATTAGGAGAAGGGCGTATTGCTATATTTATAGATGGAACTCCTGTTGTTATTACGATTCCTTTTTTCTTTTTTGAGAACTTTCAAGCGCCAGATGATTATTATCTGAATAAATATACAGTGAGTCTTTTACGTATATTACGCTGGACTGCTTTCTTTATTTCAATTTTTGTACTCCCTCTTTATTTGGCTTTGTCTACTTATCATTTTAGTTTAGTTCCTACAATTTTTGCTTTCCGCTTAGCAGTATCAAGGGCAGGAGTTCCTTTTCCCACAGTACTTGAAATTATTTTGATGATGTTTTTTTTCCAGGTTTTAAGAGAAGCAGGAGTACGTCTTCCACAAGCTATAGGGCAATCTATCAGTACCGTGGGGGCCCTTATCTTAGGAGATACTGCAGTTAATTCCGGTTTGGCTTCAAATATTACAGTATTGGTCGTTGCTTTGGTGACCATATCTAGTTTTTTAATTCCAAACCTCTATGGAAGTATATGGATATGGTCAGATATTCTGTTGATTTTTGCAGCGTTTTTAGGTATACCTGGTCTTTATGTAGGAATCATTATTTTTTGGACCCATATTGCCTCTTTAGAAAGTTGTGGGTATCCCTACCTTTTTCCTTTAGGGACTCGGGAATCTTATGCATATAAAGATCTAATTCTAAAAAAAGAGACTAGAGAAATGTATAGCCCTATTTTTTATCGAGGTGGTTCAGATGAGAGGGATTAAAAAAATAGGAATTGCTTTACTGATTATATTTCTGTGTACAGGTTGTTTTAGTTACCAGGATATTAATAAAGTTATATTTGCAACTATGGTTGTTATAGATGTAGCAGATAGTAGCAATGTTATGCTACATGTAGAAGCTTTTCATTCCTATCGTAGTAAGAAAGGAAATACAGAAATTGGAGAAAGATTGGTTTTTCAAGCAACAGGTAGTACAGTTTTTGAGGCCATACGGGCAATAGATCGATCTGCGATTTATAAAATAGATTATACCCAAAACAAAATCATACTTTTTACAGAACGGGCTACTGAGCATGGATTAGAAGAATTTTTGGATATTTTTATGCGAGATCAAGAAGTTCTTCTATATCCTGCAACCCTTGTTTTCCAGGGAGATCCCAGCTATTTAATGAAAGCTTCTTTTAAACAAGAAGATTTTACAGGAACCTATTTAAATTATTTACTAAAGAACGAAGTAATTGGAAGCCGCTTAAAAAGAAATCAAATCAATGTACTATTTAATTATCGCGATATTGCAGACCAAGTTGCTCTGATGGATGTTATAGGGTTTATTGAGCACGAGGGTGAAGAAAGGATAGAATTAAGAGGACATTGTATTTTAAAAGATGATAAAAAAATAGATATTTTGGATATAGAAAAAACAAAAATTTTTAATGTCGTTAATAATGAGTTTAAAAATGGAGTTTTTAATGTTGATCATCCAACAGAAAAAAATAAAAGTATAACCCTTCAAGTATTAAAATCAAAAGCAAAAACAAAATATGATTTTCAAGAAGATGGACAAGTTCGGGTTAAAAAAGATGTGAAGATGGAGGTTTCCATGGGAGAAACAGGATCCCCTATAGAATTAACTGACGAAATGAGAAGAAAAATAGAAGAGGAATTAGAAAAAAGAATTAGAAATGAAGGACAACAATTATTTCATGAATATGCAGATCAAAATATTGATCTTTTTGAATTGAATCAGGGAATTTATCGAAGAAGACCGGATTTATATAAAGAGGGAGATCTTTCAAAGATCAGCCTTACAATCAATGCTATGGTGAATATTACTACCAGTTCGGAAACGAGAGGGTATCGTTAACGATTTTTTATGAACTAGGAAAATTTGTTTTGCTTGTAATGGACCAAATTTTCCCCGTTCACTTAAAAAGGTGAGTTTATTGCACTTTTCTTGTGATTTTGCTACAATGAAGGGAAAAGATAGGGGGAGATAGGGTATGCGAATATTACACACCGGGGATTGGCATTTAGGGAAAAATTTAGAGGGCCATGAGCGAATAAAAGAACAAGAACAATTTATTGATGAGTTAGTTCAAATAGCAGATACCTATCAGGTTCAAATGATCTTGGTAGCAGGGGATATTTATGACCATAGCAACCCACCAGCCAAGGCAGAGAGGCTGTTTTATGAAGCTCTAAGAAGGCTTAATAATAAAGGAGAGCGTATTATTGTAGTCATTGCTGGGAATCATGATCATCCAGAACGATTGGCAGCAACAGCTCCTTTATTGTATGAGGAAGGAATTTTTTTATTTGGAACCATTTATGATACAGTACCAAAAGGAACCTACTCTAACTTTGCTATTCAACATTCAGGTAAGGGGTATATGGAAATTGAAGTCAAGGGAGAGCGTGTGGTGCTGTTAACTCTTCCCTATCCAAGTGAAAAACGTCTAAATGAAATTTTTACCGAGGAACTTCAGGAGGAAGAACAGCAGAAAGCCTATTCACAACGAATTGGTGAACTTCTTCGCCAATTGGCTGTACATTATCAGGAGGATACAATTAATATATTGGTTTCTCATTTATATTTAGGTGGGGGAGAAGAGTCAGAATCAGAAAGGCCCATTCAACTAGGAGGAAGTTTAGCTGTGGATATTGAAGAATTCCCGAGGGGAGCCCAATATATTGCTTTAGGGCATTTGCATCGACCCCAACGAATTCAGGGGAGTCAAGTAACGGCTTATTATGCAGGTTCTCCTATTCAGTATAGCAAAAGTGAGATAACCTATGCCAAATCTGTTTATATTGCAGATGTGATACCAAATAAAAAACCAAAGGTAGAGCAGGTATTTCTTAAAAATTATAAACCCATTGAAATCTGGAATTGTAAAAGTATGGGAGAAGCTTTAGCGCGGTGTGAGGAACCTTGTGAATATCCACATTGGACTTATTTAGAGATTGAAACAGAAGAGGTCCTACATCAGGAAGATATTAAAACATTACGTCAACTAAAGAAAGATATTATTGAGATTATTCCAAGATTAAAAAATATAGAAGAAGAACAGTTGGTATATGAAGATCCTATGGACAAGACGATGGAGGCTTTATTTCGAGAATTTTATACAAGTCAAAGACAAGTTCCACCAACCCAAGAACTAGTAGAGTTATTTTTAGATATTATGGAAAATGGAGGTGGAGAAGATGAGACCCATTCGATTGAAGATTCAAGGGCTAAATAGTTTTGTAGAGGAACAAATCATTTGCTTTGATACTCTGGTTTCCAAAGGTTTTTTTGGCATTTTTGGACCAACAGGAAGTGGGAAATCTACTATTTTGGATGCTATGATCGTAGCTTTATACGGAAAAATACCGCGAGATACGAGAGAGTTTATCAATACGGAATGTGAGGAATTATCTGTCTCTTATGAGTTTATGTTACATCGAGGAGATGGGCCGAAATCTTATGTAGTGGAGCGAAACTTTAAAAGGGATCAACAAAGCTATCGTACCACTTTGGCACGTTTATATGAGCGACCTACGGAAGGTAAGCTAATGATAATTAGTGAAGGGCCACGTTTAGTTGAAAAATCCATACAAGATTTGATTGGACTTACTATGGATGATTTTACGAGGTCCGTAGTTTTACCTCAAGGAAAGTTTAGTGATTTTTTGAAACTGACAGGCGGAGAACGAAGAAATATGCTAGAGAGGCTTTTTGGGTTAGAAGAATACGGGCAACTTTTAAGAGAAAAAATTCGTAGAACAAAAAGGGCTCATCAAGATGAGATGCTATTAAATGAAGGGCAGCTTAGTCAATATCAAAATATATCCACTCAGATGCATCAACAGATGGTAGAAGAGTATACCCAATTACAAGACCAAAGAAAGAAACTACAAAAGCGATGGGCTCAGTACCAAGTTCAATATGAATTATGGAAAAAACAATGGCAAACGCAACAGGAATACCTTTCTTGGAAAGAGCAAGAAGAAAGGCATCACCAGCGAACAGAAGAAATTCAAATATTAAAAGAAAAGGTACATAGAGCAAAAGTAGCTAGGCAATTACTTCCTTTTGTAAAGGAATTGCAAGATACAGAAAACAAAGTGCAAGGGATAACCCAACAGTTAGAAAGAGAAGATAAAATAGTAAAACAACTAAAAGAATCTTTGGTACAAACAGAAGCACAGTATGCAGAAGCGTTAAAAAATAAGAATCATCAATACCCTTTACTGTTGGAGCAGCAAAAAGATTTACAAAGGGCTATACAGCTACAGGAAGAGTTCGCGACTATAGAAGGAGAAAGATTGCTCCTTGGACAGGCCTATAAAAAGATACAGCATCAGCTTTTGACTTTGGAAGAAGAGCAAAAACAAGAAGATAGGAAACAAGAAGAAAAGGAAAAAGAGCACCAAGATATAGAAATACGGAAGAGAAAGATGACGATAGCCCCAAGGATTCGAGAACAAATTTATGAGGGCGTAGAAATTGAAAAGCAATTTTTAGAACAGGAACAGAAGGAAAAACAACTGAAAGAGAGATATTTATCTTATCAAAGTAAAAAAATAAAGACAAAGAAGTTATATGATGATCAGCAGAAAAAACAAAAAGAAGCTTTACAAAAATTAAAAGAGTTACAAAATATACAAGCCGCATTAGATGAAAAAAAACCACCAACCCAAGGAGAGGCCTATGCTATTGCTCTTTTACGAGCTCAATTAAAGGAAGGGGAGCCTTGCCTTGTTTGTGGGAGTCATATTCACGAAACTTCCCTTTCAAAGAGAGTGATAGAGGGCTCTAATATAGATCTCTGTAAACAGCAAGAGGCAGAAAATACATTGCTTGAAATGCAAGTAGCCCAAAGTGATTGGGAAAATAAAAATAGAAAAAGTCAAGAGCAGATACAAAAAAAGAGGGAAGAAATTCATGCCATCGAAACACAGATGGCTATATTGAAAGAGAGAGTGGATCAAGAAACAAAGCAAGAAGAAGATGCACAGAAAGAATGGGAAATGGAAACAGAAGAATTACAAAACAAGCAAAAAGTATATGAGGCCCAAAAAATAGAGTTAGGGCTAAACTCTATAGCAGAAAAATTTAAAGAAATTCGTAAATGGGATCAAGAGCTTGCTAAATTACAAGAAGAAGAAGAGAAGGTCAAAAAAGAAATAAGAGCCTATCAGATAAAAAGAGAGGAACGTAATCAATCTACTGCTAAGTTACGGGAAGAAAGGCGAGAAGTAGAAGTTCTTGGGCAAGAAAAAAGGCAAAGGCTGGATCGCCTTCAAGAAGAGATCAAACAGTATGC
>JAAZLH010000273.1 GCA_012799415.1 Candidatus Epulonipiscium sp.
ACTTCAGCCCCTTTAAAGAAACCAGGATGAAGAAGTTCTTTTGTCCCTTTGCCATAAGTATCCAGTAGCTCTGATAATTCAACAAAAGCTCCTTTGGTCGCATTACCAAGATAGTCATTGGCCCAAGAACAGGTAAAGGTAATATCAAATGGTTCACCAGAGGAGATTAAAATTTGCATTTTTTGTGTGTAATCTCCCCAGTCAATGAGCCTCATATCTATATTTGAATTAATTTTTTCTTTTGTATACTTACTTAGTTCTTCCATAACCATTTTTGAATCTCTTTGAGGTGTACCGATGGTATACCAGATTAAATCGTAAGGCTCTAAAGCTTCTGTCTTGTCATCTGTTTTTTGATCTGTTTTTTGTGTTGCAGATTGATTATTTTCCTTAGATTGAGGGGTAGTACTTGAAGGTGTAGGTTCTTTTTTGGTACAGCCTCCAAATAAGATTAGAGTCGCCATAAGCATACATAGACATACAGATATTTGTTTTTTCCATTTGAACATAAAAAATCCTCCTTATTTAATTTTTATATGATTAATCGATAAAAATCGATTAACTTTTATTCTTTAACCGCACCAATAGTTAAGCCTTGCACAAAGTATTTTTGAAAAAAAGGATAAGCCAGAGCAATAGGGACTGTGGCTAGAACTACCATGGCCATACGAGTTGTTTCTCTAGGAAGAGATTGAAGAATAGTAGCACTTTGTGAAGAACTTAGTTTAGTCGCATTTTGTATGAGAAAATCCATACTGTTTTCAATCCTCATAAGTAAATATTGTAATGGAATTAACTTAGGATTATCGATATAAAGTAAAGCGTTAAACCAATCATTCCAAAAACCTAATGCACTAAATAAGCCAATAGTAGCCAAACCAGGTAAAGAAAGGGGAAAGACAATCTGAAAAAAGATACGCCATTCACCGGCTCCATCTATATAGGCAGATTCAACTACAGAATCTGGAATTGAAGTTTTGAAAAAGGTACGTAAAACGATGATGAAAAAGGGGTTTAAAATCATAGGAAGAATGAGAGCCCAAATACTATCCCTTAAATGCAATATATTTGTACACACAATATAAGTAGGAACCAATCCGCCACCAAATAACATTGTGAAGAAAGCCAGGAAGTTAAAAAGTTTTCTATACTTAAAAGAATCCCTGGATAATGCATAAGCATAAAGGCCTGTAATCAGTACACTGAGAATTGTTCCGACAATAGTAATGAAGATGGTGATACCATAGGAATGTAGCAACTGATCTCCAGCTTGAAAAATATAAGCATAGGCGGCTAAACTGAACTTTTCAGGAAACAAACGATATCCATTAAGAAGCAATGTTTTTTCATCTGTAAAAGAAATCATCACAACTAATATAAAAGGCAACACACAGAGTAAAGCAAATACGCCAATAAGAAGGTTAATAATTAAGTTTGGACCAAAGGATAAAGCATGGGGATCTTTTGGCCTTTTGGTTTTTGTCATAGATAAGATCTCCTTTCCTAAAATAATGCGTGATCAGGGTTTATTTTTTTGACTAGTAAGTTTGAGCTGACAACCAATATAAATCCAACAAAGGATTGATATAAACCGGCAGCTGTACTCATGCCAATGTCTCCCATGACCATTAGCCCACGAAATACATAGGTATCAATGACGTTTGTAACAGAATAAAGAGCTCCAGAGTTTTTGGGAACTTGATAGAATAGCCCAAAGTCAGCATAAATAATACGTCCAACAGCTAAAACAGTAAGGATGGTCATAAGGGGAGTTAGCAAAGGTAAAGTAATACTTTTTATCTGTTGCCATTTTGTAGCTCCATCAATCATGGCGGCTTCATAATAAGTTTTATCAATGCCTACGATACTAGCTAAGTACACAACGCTACCATATCCTGTACCTTTCCATGTATTCATAAAGATAAGAATAGGAGGCCAATGTTTAGGAGAAAAGTACCAGTTGATTGGATCCCTCCCTAAAAAGGATAAAAGTTGATTAAAAAGGCCCTTATCAACACTTAGAAAACCAAAAACAAAATAACTTACTACAATCCACGAAAGAAAATGAGGAAACATCATTCCAGTTTGATAAATTTTCCTTAAAAATTGATTATTTATCTCATGTAACGCAATAGCAAAGGTAACAGGAATGATTAAGCCTAAAATAATAAATACCAAGTTATAGAGAATAGTATTCCTTGTGATAATGTAAGCATCTTGGGTCTTGAATAAAAATTTAAAATTTTCAAGGCCTACCCAGCGGCTAGATATAACGCTATGAATAAATCCGCGACGACTAATTCTAAAATCTTTAAATGCAATGACATTTCCAAACATGGGTATGTATTTTAAAATAATAAACCATAAGGCCCCGGGAAGTACCATCAGTAAAAAAGTAGAATTTTTTTTAAGTTCTTTGAGAGTCTTTTGAGAAGGTTTCATTTTACCACTCCTTTGCAAGAATAATAAGATCTTGTGCATATCATACTATTATATCAAGGTATCAACAAGGTGAAAATGTATAGTTTTACTGGACTAATTAAAGAAAAACAATAAATAAACTTGAAATAAGATAGTAAGTGTCTAATTTTTATTGATTTCAATCATCTTATCTATATACTATATACATAAGATGAAAGCTTTAAGCAGCAACAGCAGGGGGGATATTATGTGGAATTGGTATGAACGATACTTTAAGGAAAAGCTTTTTAATAAAATTATCTTTATGTATTCCATTAACTCAGTAATTTCTTTGTTAGCCCTGGCATTTATTATTTCGTGCCACATTACAACTACCCTAAAGCAAGAAGAGATGGTAGCTAATCAACAGACATTAGAGAATATAAGGGTTTACTTTGATGGTAAATATCAAGCGTCACAAAGGTTTATGCAGCAGATCTATATGGATCAATTGATTTCTGGAGATGTCATGTATTTCTTAAAACATGATTATGTAAAATATTTACATTATCGTTTAGACGATTATTATGAGAGTTCAACAACTTTTAGAAAAAATATAAATACATACTTAGAATCTTGTTTAAGTCAGGAAGAAAGTTTAGAAAATATTGCCCTAGCAAGCTATGCTAATCAGACAGTTTATGGCTTAACAAGGTCTAGTGGCTATCAATACTATAAGATGAAAGCCCCCATCAGGTGGAGATGCCTCATATGCAGTAAATCTTTGTTTTCGGAGAAATTTGATCCTTTACTAGAGAAAAAAGATGTATATACTTTTGTTTCTGAAATAAAGGATCCTAGTTCTTTGCAACCTTTAGGCATTTTAAGTGTAGAATATAGCCTGGAAGGGATTCGACAATCTTATGAGAGCCAATATACAAAGATAAGGGGAAAGGTTCTAATACTCACAAAGGATGGGAGAGTGATTTTTGACTCTACAGGAGAGGAACAAACACAAGAATATTATCCATATTTTCATCAATTAAAAGAAGAACCAGAAGAAATTAATTTAGATAACAAAGTTTATCTAGTAAACATACTCCAATCTTCTAGTACGAAATCTCTGATTGTAGGTTTAATTCCTAAATCTGAAATTTTGGAAAATACGTCTTGGCATAGGCAAACCATATGGGGTGGTGCCTTTACATTGATTGTTGGGGCTATTTTGATAAGTTATATTAGTATTTCATCTTTTTCAGAGCGAACACAGCAAATTACAGAGGCTATGTCAGAACTAAAATCAGGGGATCTTTCAGTTCGTATTCCTATTGATTCAAAAGAAGATGAATTAACGGCTATTGCTCAAAATTTTAATCAGATGTGCGAAGATTTAAATACCTATATAGATCAAGTGTATCTGCTAGAGATTCATCAAAAGCAAGCGGAACTTAGAGTTTTACAGGCACAGATTAATCCCCATTTTTTATATAACACCCTAGAAGTCATTCGGATGCGTGCTATTGCTCAAGGTGTTGAGGATGTAGGGCAGATGATTTACATACTTTCTAATTTATTTAAACATTCCATCAAAGATGAAATGCTTACTACAGTGGCAGCAGAAGTAGAGCATTGTAGATTATATCTAGAGCTTTTTCAAATCCGCTATCGGGATAGGCTAACAGTAAGTATTGATATTTCCCCAGAGTTAATGACTTATCCTATGATCAAATTATCTTTACAGCCCATTGTTGAAAATTATATTATTCATGGCATTCGATTAGAAAAGAAGGATAATCACATTCGTATCCAAGCCTATTTACAAGAGCAGGATATAATCTTTAAGATTATCGACAATGGTTATGGTATATCTCCACAAATATTAGAACAAGTGGTAGATAAATTAAAAGAACCTACACAAAAGTTAAGCGGGATTGGTCTAAGCAATGTAAACGCCAGATTAAAAATGTTATATGGAGAAGAATATGGGTTGATTATTGATAGCAAAGTAGGGGAAGGAACTACAGTGACAATAAACATGAAAGCTCAGAAGGAAGGAGTTGAAATAGAATGTATACAGTGTTCTTAGTAGATGATGAACCTTTTATTTTAGAAGGTCTCACCATGATTTTATGTGGATTTAGTACTGAGATTTCTATTTTAGGACAAGCAGAAAATGGTGAACAAGCTTTAAATTATTTACGCCATAATCCGGTAGATCTTCTGATTACAGATATTAGAATGCCGGCAATGGATGGAATTGAATTAATTCGTCAGATTAAAAAACTCAGTACCAGTACACGTTTTATTATCCTAAGTGGATATGATGATTTTGCTTATGTAAAAGAAGGAATTCATTTAGGTATCGAAAATTACTTATTAAAGCCAGTAAATATAGAAGAGTTAGAAGCAACTCTAGAGAACACTTTAGAAAAGATAAGGGAAGATAGAAAAAACCAATATCAAAAAACATATATGAAAAGAAATTTTGAGATTTTAAGAGAAAATATTTTATATCGGTGGATGAAAAACACTATTAGCGAAGATGAGTTAATGGAAAGAGCTTCTTTAATTGATGTAAATCTTCAGTGTGAAAGTTATCAAGTAATTCTTCTTCGTATGTGGTATGACAATAGCCTAAAAAAAGAAGCTGATGAAGAAGTTTATCTTATTTGCCAGAATTACTTTTCTGAGTTTTCCAATTTAATTTGGTTTCAAGATATACAGGGACATATAGTGATTGTCTTTGTTACTAGGAATCAAAGTGATTTTTTAGAAATGAATAGGCTAGAGAAGGTCCTTTTTCAAATACAGCAGAAGGCATATGAGTTATTGCGCGTATATCCTCTAATTACATTAGGAAAACGAGTTTTTAATTATACTTCTGTCTGGGAAAGTTATGAAGAGGCAAAAGAATTACAAAAATATCGTTGGGTTTTTGAAGAGACTTGGATTATTAACAAAGATAAAGTAAGGGAAGCAGAAAGAAGTAAAGGATATAAACAGAGCCAGGTTATAGAAACAAATCTTGAGCAGCTTTCTAATCTTCTAATTGCAGGAGATCAAAAAGGGGTAACAAATTTTGTAGAAGAAGTATTTGGTAAAATTACATCAAACTCATGTATGAGTGTGATTAATATTCAAGGAGTTATAACAGAGCTTATTTTAACGATGGAACAAATTGCTTGTCAATTACAATTACAAAATAATAATATTCAGCCCTCTTATGACATCATACTTTCTTGTTTACAGGAAGCGAGAAATTTAGAAGAATTAAAAGAAACGATAAAAGAAATAGCCATAGAAATGGCAAAACAAGTTTCTGCTCCCCCCAGTATACAAAGTCCTATTGTACGGCAAGTGATTCAATATACCTTAGACAATTATACAAAGGATTTATCTTTGAAAATATTAGGAGACATTTTTAATACAAATTCCGTTTATTTAGGCCAATTGTTTAAAAAAGAGACAGGTCAAAGTTATGTGCAATATTTTCATTCTTTAAGAATGCAAAAGGCCAAATCTTTATTGCTGAATAGCCATCTAAAAATACATGAAATAGCTCTTCAAGTTGGATATAGTGATGTAAATTATTTCTATCGTGTATTTAAAAAGTATGTAGGAATTTCTCCTTCAGAAGTGAGAGGGAGTTGTTACACAACAATAGAGTAACAGCTAAATTTTAATTTTTCTGAACTTTCATAGGTTTGACTTAGTTTGAAAAATTTTCTTGAAAATAGTCCATATTGGGATAAGATGATTGTAAGGTTTGCTATCTGTGTTTTTGGAAAAAAGCATGATATAATAAAGAGAAACTTCAAAAATCAGGGGGGACATTCATGGAGGCAGGGTTACAAGATAGAGCCTATTGGGTAGAGATTTTAGATAAAATTGCTAGACCTGTACTATTATCTTTAGCAACAAGAACCTTAAAGATAGCCATGCCAGCAGAAGGGAAAAGAGCAAATCTAGAAGAGGTACGTTATTTAGAGGCATTAGGACGAACTTTGGCAGGCATTTCTCCGTGGCTTGAGTTAGAAGGCTTAGTAGGAGAAGAGAAGGTGTTGCAGGAAGAATATCGTCATTTAGCTAGGGAGGCTTTAGATGCTGCTACAGATCCCGAGTCTCCAGATTATTTATGTTTTACGAATCAATATGGAGATCAACCCTTAGTGGATACAGCTTTTTTGGCTCATGGAATAATACGAGCTAAAAGACAATTGTGGGATAAGTTAGATTCAAGGGTACAAAACAATCTTGTTTCCGCATTAAAACAGGTCAGACAATGCAAAGCTCATTATTGCAACTGGCTTTTGTTTGCTGCCATGATAGAGACAGCTCTTTATAAAATGGAAAAGCCTTATGATCAGATGCGTATTGATTATGCTCTTATGGAACATGAGCAATGGTATAAGGGAGATGGCATATATGGTGATGGCCCTGATTTTCGCTGGGATTATTATAACAGCTTTGTAATACAACCTATGCTAGTGGATATTATTACTACTGTAGGACAAGAACGTTCAAATTGGATGATTCTAAAGGATTCCATTTTGGAAAGGGCGAAACGTTATGCAGCCGTTCAAGAGCGATTAATTTCTCCAGAGGGGACATTCCCTCCAATAGGAAGATCCTTGGCCTATCGATTTGGGGCTTTTCAGCATTTGGCTCAGATGGCTTTACAACATTATTTGCCTAATGAAATAACCCCTTCTCAGGTACGCTGTGGTCTTACGGCAGTGATAAAAAATATGATGGAAATGGATGGAACCTTTGATGGCAATGGCTGGTTGCAAATTGGTTTTTGTGGTTTTCAGCCAGATTTAGGAGAGAGCTATATCAATACAGGAAGTTTATATTTATGTACTACAGTATTTTTACCATTAGGCCTACTTCCTAGTGATTCTTTTTGGTGTGACAAAGAGCAAGATTGGACATCAAAGAAGATATGGAAAGGTAGGAATTATAAGGCAGATCAAGCTTTATGATTGTCAGGTAAGGAAGCATGGGACGAGGAGGGTGAAAGTGGGAAAACATCAAGTGACTTTAGAGAAGAGAGAGACAAGAAAGTATATTTTCAAATTAGCTTTACCTGCAATATTGGAGATGCTAATGCAGACTTTATTGGGATTTGCAGATATGGCTATGGTAGGAGTGTTAGGGGCAGCAGGCATTGCAGCCGTTGGTTTAAGCGATATGCCTATTATGACTTCTATTGCCCTTTTTGCAGCTATTAGTGTAGGGACAACGGCTTTGGTATCTAGAGCAATAGGAGCTAAAAATGTAACAGAAGCAACAGATGTTGCTAAACAATCGTTAATTATTAGTATTTTCTTTGCTATTATCTTTACTATTTTAGGATTTATTTTTAGTGAACCATTAATTCGTTTTATGGGAGCAGAAGAAGAAGTCATTCCTATGGCGAATAGCTATTTTATTCACATTTGTTGGGGAATTCCTTTTCTTGTGGTTAATATGATTATGGCAGGCGTACTCAGGGGAGCAGGAGATACCAAGACTCCTATGTATATCAATGTTTTTGCAAATATTTTAAATATTATTGGTAACTTCTTTTTAATTTTTGAAAGTAGAACCATAAGTTTTGCTATTCCTTTTGTAGAAAAAGAGTTTGAATTATGGATACCGGGGGCTGGAATGGGGGTAGCGGGAGCGGCTATTTCAACCAGTTTTTCTCGAGTTATTGCAGGGATTCTTATTTTATATGTATTGTATTCAGGCAGAGCAAAGATTAAATTATCTATTCGGGAAAAAATCAAATTAGATTTTCCCATTATGAAAAGAATTTTTGATATTGGTATTCCAGCAGCTATGGAGCAATTTTTTATGCGTTTTGGACAATTAACTTTTAACAAGTTTATCGCTACATTAGGTACGACCATGTATGCGGCTCATAGGATTACCAACACAGCTGAATCTATTTCCTATAATGTAGGTTTTGGTTTTGCCTTAGCAGCAACCACTTTGGTAGGACAGTATTTAGGCGCTGACGAGCCGGAGAAGGCCCAAGAGAGTGGACATATGGCAGTGCGGATGGGGGCTGTTTTTATGAGTGTGATGGGGGTTTTCTTCCTACTCTGGCCTAAGATCTTTCTTATTTTATTTACGCGAGAAGAAGCGGTTCTTGCGCCAGCTATTTGGTGTCTACGTATCGTTGCTATTGCTCAGCCATTCTTAGCTTTTTCTATGGGATATGGGGGTGCTCTTAGAGGTGCTGGAGATACGAAACCTGTTCTTGTAGTTTCTTTTGTAGGTATTTGGGGAGTGCGTGTAGTCCTGACCTTTTTGTCTATCAATGTACTTGGTTATGGGCTTGTGAGCGCATGGGCTATTATGGCATTAGATTTGATTATTCGAGGATTTTGGCTATTGTTGATTTTTCAAAGGGGCAAATGGAAAACAGTAAAAGTATAATAAAAAACCTCTATTCTGTAGTGTATTGGAATAGAGGTTTTTAATAAGTTTAATAAGAGTTATTTTCCAGGTAGTGAATAAAACGCCTAGTGATTTCTCGGGGACGAGTAATAGCAGAGCCAACAACTAAAGCATGGATGCCTGTTTCAAAGGCCTTTTTTGCATCTTCAGGGGACCAGATTCGGCCTTCTCCGATAACCGGAATAGACAAGGTTGCACAAGCTTGTTCCATTAATTCGAAGTCGGGGAAGGGGCTGGCTGGGCTATAGGGAGTATATCCAGACAATGTAGTAGATACAAGATCTGCACCTGCTTTTTCGGCTTCAATAGCTTCTTTAAGAGTAGAGATATCAGCCATTAGTACTAGACTTGGGTATTTTGTTTTAATCTCTTGGATGAATTCTGTGCTTGTTTTTTGTCCGGGGTGAATTCTGTTTGTTGCATCAATAGCAATAATATGAGGATTCGCTCTTTCAACTAATTCATCAATTTCACGCATACTTGGGGTGATGTAACATTCGCTATCATCATAATCTCTTTTTATAATACCCATAATAGGAAGATCTACATATTTTTTTATCTCTACAATATCTTCTACAGAATTTGCGCGAATACCTTTGGCTCCGCCTTCCATAGCAGCTACAGCCATACGAGCCATAATCATAGAACTATGAAGAGGTTCATCTTCTAAAGCTTGACAAGAGACAATAATTTGTCCTTTAATGGCATTTAATATTTCTTTTTTGTTCAAAGTAATCCCTTCTTTCCTAATAGATAGATAAACATTTAAAGTGTAAATAAATTAGAATGACAGATATACAACCACAAAACAAGCTGAGTATATTTATAATATATATAGTTTTCGGTACATTTCATTTTGAGTGTGTATATCTATAAATTATCTACAACTGGAAAGGAAGTTTTAGCCACAGGGAACATTGCAATATCAATATCCACTGCTAAAGAGTTGCTCAGCAATTTTCATATCCTTAAGTAGGATTATAAGTTTTTTATAATCTCGAAGAGTTCCATGGCAGCAGATCTAGGGCCAGCTGTTTCTAAACCTTCGATTCCAAGTTGAGTTTTAATTTCTCCTACCTTTAGGTTGGCCTTAAAAAATTGTTCAAAATAAAGGTCTAGCAATTGATCTGTCTCTTTCATTTTTTGGACAGGTCCAAAAGGATTGGCGAAATAAGATGTAACAAGGCCAAGTTCAGTTGTGGTACCTTTGGCCATTCTCTTTCCATCTCTAAAAGTTTCTTTTGCGTTTTCTATATTGTCAAAGTATGTGATTGCTTTATCCCCATTAGAGAGTGGAGTATAGTTATTGGCATATAGAAGAATATCGATAGGATATCCTCTTGTAATTTCCTTATAGGTTGCTACGGGCATGACAAGCCTAGCATTTGTTTTATCAGGGTTCATGAAAATAGATCTGTCAATTTCTTTAAAGGCATATCCTTGATCTAGGTCATCTAATCTTACAAAAGCACCAATTTCTGTACCATAACCTACAGGAACTCCGTTTTCTATGGCAATGGATCCCATATCATCAAAAACAATAGTCATATCACTAATGTGTTCGTCAGAAAGTCCCCTAAAGGCTTCTAAGGATTCGGATTTTCCTGCACCTGAATCACCAATAATAACTACATTAGCAGATTTTCCATTTTTCATCACGATATTTACCATAGCACCGTGAATAGGAAGTTTTCCTTGTTTAATCATAATTAAGTTGTGGAGGGTTAAGGACATTTTTTTAAGGTAGCCGAAGTAATCAATGTTTTCAGAGTAAGAAACAAAGCCTAACATAATTCCGTTTTTTTCGTCATCATAAAAAACAGTTTTTTCTTCTTGATTGATATCTTTGGCACCATAAACATAAACAATATCAGGTTTTTTCCCAATATATTCTTCTTCCCTTGCCATCTCGAATAAGTTAGATAAGGATACACCATGAGACATTAAGTCTCTATGAAAAAAGATAAAGGCTAATAAATTTCCTATTTTAGCTGGATAGCAAAAGAAATGGTTTGGATCTAGGGATGCATGAAGAAGAGGATTGTTTTCAGCTTCTTCAAATAAACCATCTCTTGTATTTCTTTTAGGATAAGTAATAAAGGGTGAGTCCAAAACAATGGAAGTGATGAAAGGGATATTTTCCAAAATTCCATAGTCGCTTGGAATAGGCCATTTGGGCTCACTTAAAATAAGGCCTACGTTGGCTCCAGCTGGAAGCTGCCTGTATACATTAGGATCAATGAGTAATACATTTCTTTCAATTTTTCTATATAACTCAGATACTAAAGTAGTAAATTTAATATTTGCTTCTGTGAAACTTGTAGAAGCTAA
>JAAZLH010000274.1 GCA_012799415.1 Candidatus Epulonipiscium sp.
AATAGTCTAATTAGAATGTGGTTATTGAGGTTACAAGTTAGATGTCATAGTTCAAGGGATAATGGCAAAACCCGCTATTTTACTGCTGTATATGAGTGTTCTGTGAAATAGTCTAATAATTACATGTGGAGACGGTAGTATCATTGTCCCACAAAAATGTAGACACTCATATCAACGTAAATGTGGAGTTTGGTGATAAAGAAGGACAGATTCCTACTAATACGATAGCGAGAAAAGCTGAAGAATCAAATCTTACGAAAAGGTAATATAATAGAAATATTTTGTTGAAACATGTATAATAAGGAAAAATGTATAAGGGGAATGGATATGAACTCTGAAATTATAATGTATCAAACAGACGATGGTTTGATTAAATTAGAGACTACTTTTGACGGTGATACAGTATGGCTATCTATTGACCAAATGGCAGAATTATTTCAGCGTGATAAGTCTACAATCTCTCGTCATATAAAGAACATATTTAACGAAGGTGAACTGATACGTAATGCAGTTGTTGCAAATTTTGCAACAACTGCAGCTGACGGTAAAACATATCAAGTAGACTACTATAATTTAGACGTAATTATTTCTGTTGGATATCGTGTAAAATCCTTGAGAGGCACACAATTTAGGATTTGGGCTAGTAATGTTTTAAAAGAATATATGAAAAAAGGATTCGCCATGAACGATGATCTTCTAAAGAATAATGGTGGCGGAATTTATTTTGATGAACTATTGGAGCGTATTCGTGATATTCGTTCATCAGAAAAAGTATTCTGGAGGAAAGTACTAGATATTTATGCGACAAGTGTTGACTATGACCCCAGAACAGAAGCATCTACTTTGTTTTTTAAAACAGTACAGAATAAAATGCACTGGGCAGCTCATGGGCAAACTGCTGTAGAAAAGATTTATTACTCAGCAGATGCAGAGAAACCTTTTATGGGTATTTTAAGTTTCAAAGGAGAGCAGCCCAAACAAGGAGATGCATTAATAGCAAAAAACTATTGTACAGAAGATGAGTTATCGGCATTAAACAGTGTTGTATCTGCTTATCTTGAATTTGCTGAAATGCAAGTTCGTAGAAGAATACCCATGTATATGTCGGATTGGATTGAAACATTGGATGGATTTTTGAAATTGTCTAAGCATGAAATTCTAACACATGCTGGAAAGATTAGTGCTAAGACAGCTGAAATTAAAGTAAAGGAAGAGTACAAGAAATATAAGGTTTTGCATTTAGGGGGTATATCTAATGTGGAGAAGGATTATATTAAAGCATTAGAAGATATGGAAATGAAGTTACTGGGCATGGATAAAGATAAATAGTCTATGTCACAATAATTATGGGAAGCTGAAAATATCAAAATAAAAAGATTAGGTTTTTAATATATAATTCGACTAGTTAATGGTATGTGATTAGTAAGGACTAAAAAGCAAGAGGGGACTAATTTAAATGAGAATAAAAAAAATGCAGCTAAAAAATGGATACAAAAGGTTTTTTGATTTGACTATTGATTTGGGGGTTAACCCCAAAAGAATTATTGCTTTAGTTGGACCAAATGGGTGTGGGAAAAGTAGTGTACTTGATGGAATGCTGTTCCATAATAATGCGTATGGTACAATTGGTAATAAAGGAGCTAAAGACTATACATATCATTCAATGTCACAGATACCAAATTACAACTATCAAAATATAGTTATTGAGTTTGATACGGGAGATTTTCAAACCCTAAGAAAAGAGAGGAGTAAACTTGGTAAGGAAAATACGATATTTTCATTTAGAAGCCCTTACCGATATAATAGCAATCTAAAGGTAACCCAATCCCAAGCAACAAGCGAAATTAGATTAAATAATTATGGTGCCACTACTTCTACCGACTTAGATGATAAAATGGAAGAGAATTACAGAAGACTATATATTAAATTCAATAAATATCTTCACGAAACTGATTGTACACCAAGTGAAGCTAAAGCAAAGATTATCGGAGATCTAAATAATTCATTAAAAAATTGTCTTGATTTAGAAATAATAAGTATTGGTAGCATAGAGTCGAATCAAGGCACATTGTTCTTTAAAAAAAGTGACCATCCAAAAGAATTTGAATTTAATGTACTTTCATCTGGAGAAAAGGAGGTTGTAGATATTCTACTTGATTTGTATTTGAGACAAGATGAATATAATGAGACGATATTTTTAATAGACGAGCCAGAACTTCATATAAACACATCCATACAAAGAAAATTATTACTCGAAATAAATAAACTTGTTGGGCAAAATTGTCAAATTTGGGTAGCAACTCATAGTATTGGTTTTATGAGAGCCTTGCAAGAAGACCTCAAGGATGATTGTCAAATAATTCAGTTTCGACAAGGAATAAATTGGGCTTCTTCACAACAAATACTTTTGCCAATAAAAAAGTCTATGTCAAAATGGAAAGAAATCTTTGAGACAGCATTAGGCGAGTTAAGTGATTTAGTTAGTCCAAGACGAATCGTTTATTGCGAAGGCAAAGAGAAACCAGGGAAAAATGGCCAAGAAAAAGGGTTTGACGCTAAGGTTCTTAATAATATATTCGGTGAAAAGTATTATGATACTTTATTTATATCAAGTGGTGGAAATACAGAACTTGACCAAAGGAGTGAGATAGCGCTAGCTATCTTGACAAAGGTGTTTTCTGACATTGAAATTTTAGTTTTTAAGGATAGAGATGTTTCGTCAGGTAAACAAAACGATGAAAATGATAGGCAGATATACTTAGAAAATAATCCACAACATTTTAGAATTATGAAACGATGGGAAATCGAAAATTATCTTTACGACAAAGAAGTCTTAATTGCATATTGTGAAAAGAGCAACTTAAAATTTAACGAAATTGAATATGACAAGTTTGTGACAAATATTACTGACCAAAATTTAAAAGATGAAATTGGTAGAATAAAGAATTTTTGCGGTATTACTACTAGCATTAATCCAGAGAATTTTAAATTGACATTATCTCAATTTATTACAGAAAGTATGACTGTTTACAAAGAATTAGAACAATGTATATTTCAGCGACAATAAAAAGCAACCTTCATAAGGCACAATAGATAATATTATTTAGTATTGTATAAAGCTATTAAATAGAGTTATATAGTTCCAACGTTAGAAGAGTATTATATGTAATTAATAAGATTATATGTTGCCCTTCCTGTTTTGTGAGGATATGTTTTAAAATTGTATAACCGTTGAATCCATAATCCTGTTGCATCGCTAAGAAAGCTTGATAAGTAACGAGGTTATAGGGTCTTAAATAGAAATGTATTTTGACGTCAAAGAATGATATGATACTTTCACATTTTTCTTTTTTAATAAAATAATAATTTGTTTCTCTAAAGATATAATTTTGATATATGGCTGAAGAAATATAAAGTTTATTAGTAAGAAAGGTTAGTAGATGATAAAATATCAAATATATCGACATCGTTCTAATTAAGAGAGTAAAATTTATAACTAAAATTTGTAAAATAAATTTATATATTATAAAAATGTAGATATAGTTATATTGAGTGAGGAGGGATAGGTCTGAAACTAACAATAAAGCATGTAAAGATAGCTTTGAGTATTATTTTTTTTATGTTTATTATTTTTACAATATTCAATTTCGTTTCTACAAGTACGTTGCTATATCTAGGAAATTTAATTGAATGTAAATTAGGGATATACTCAAATATAGATGTAGAAAAGGTTAGGTCATTTATAACAACAATTTCTTCTGGAATATTGGGGAGTGTTATTGTTGCAGTAGTTTTTTATATAAACGAATACAATTCAAAAAAAAGAGAAAATATCCATTCGATAATAAGAGAAAGTAACAAACTCCAAAAGCTATATATGGCTTTTCCCTATATTCCAAAAAAAGGACAATATTATGAATTGGAACGACAATATTATTTTGAATACTTAGAAAATAAGCGGAAGGAAGAATTTAACAATACCCTGGATAGATTTCAACATGCAGCACCCAAAGACATGAAAAGAGAAATTAGAGAGCAGAATGAAAAGATTAAAGAAACCAATTCATATGAATATGAAAAAAAGTTAGGAGAATTACTATTAGAATATCCACAACTAAGGAAAAGTAGATTTGACGATAATGTAATTGATGTAGAACAAAAATTGAAGGATATTATTATTCAGTATGATATTTATATAGATAAAATGATGGAAAATATTGAGTGTTTAATAAACTCTAATCTAGAGGAACTAGAATTATATATTGATGAATATGTATGTGTATTTAATTTTTCTAAAAAGAAAAAACATAATATATTAAATCACTTTAAACCTGAAATAGTAGAGGCTAATAGAATATACCCCTATGATTCAAATGAACAGATTTCATCAGTTACTATTGCGAATAGATTATACACAATACATACAAGATTTATCAAAAAAATTATAGCACATCTACAAAAAATTGAAGATATTAGTAAATGTGCAGATAGAAAGGAAGCTTTGATACTGTTCCTATGGCTACAAGACGATATCTATGGAACAGATGTAAAAGTTATTCCCATAATAGATTCTAATGAAGAAGTTATAAGTGAAACTAAAATTGACTATGTATACAATAAATTGAATATGTGCATTGATAATTTGCAAAGTATTTTATTTGGAGAGATAAGTAATAAGTACAATTATTATCCACAAGAATATTTTGTACGAAAAGGTGAGTCTGTAGAATATGGACATATGATAAAAATGGTAGAAATGGCTGGTGATGTGGCATATGGGGACATCTATAGAAAATAATTTTTTTAGACAAAACAAAATAATCATGTCTAAATGCGCAAACTATTCTTAGACATATACTTATCCACCAAGGGGATACCATCTTCTTATGACATCATTATTGTACTCTCAAGGCATGTGGAGACGGTAGTATTGATGTCAAGGGTGGATAAGTAAGCGTGTAATAAGATAAGTAAATAAAGGCTTTCCGTGGTTTGAGGTCTGGTTCGAAGCCGGAAGGATAATCACGGTTTTTTGCTTTGAGGGAAGTTATCCAAGAATGATGAAATAAAAAAATATCAGCCGAAATAATTGTAGATGTGGTGGGTTGATAAGATGGTTGGCAAAACAATGGTGAGTTGATAGAATTGCTGTCAAAAAGTCAGAAAATATTTACACTTAATATTGACTGAGTCAATAAAATGAAGTATAATGAATATTAAGTGGAATTATAGCTCTGCACCAGG
>JAAZLH010000275.1 GCA_012799415.1 Candidatus Epulonipiscium sp.
CCCAGCATACCACATGATTTCTCTAATCCTGGGAGTTACATTTACATCTTTATATAGTTCCCCTGTCTTTTTCAGTTGATCATCTATGATCTGTCTCACTTGATTTAAAGACGCCGTATGGGCTTTGGTAATTTCTTTTTCAATAATTCGAAAAGCAATAAAAAAAGCTATCATACAAATAGCCAATGTTACCATGAAAACAATAGAATTATAAAAAAGCCATTTAATAAAAGTATTTTGTCTCCAGTTTTTTTGAAATTTATGTCTTACATTCATTAGGCTCCCCCTAAAAACTATTTTTTCAAACATATATTCTTTTTTGCTTTCAATCGATACAAAATACTCATAACCTAGCCTCTCAGTTAACTTTCTACTATTAGTATACAATTTTTTCAGAAATCTTGTCAACAAAATTTACTTTTTTAAGAAGTTAATAAATTCTTTGATATATCAAGCTGGATCAGTTCTATCCTATATAAATCTTGTATTCTCTCTAGAGTAAAATTTTGAATATCAAAATTTACATATCATAACTTTCTCTTGCTTGATACCAAATTCCTTTTTGTCAAAAATGATTCCCCTCTCAAAAACTTAATATTTACAAAGTATCTTGCTCAACCTATACTCAAGATAGCTGCAGCGCTAAAACTTGTTAACTTAAAAAATTAAAGGGGTGTACTACAATATGAGAAAACATATGAAATTCTTTTCATTACTATTAGTACTGATCTTTGTATTCACTGCTTGTTCAGGTAAAAAGACAGCTCCACCTGCCAAAACAGATCCAGCAACTTCAACTTCTAAAGATAATGCCAGCAATAATAAAAATGAAGATGAAAATAAACCCAAAGAAAAAGTAAAGTTAAAATATCTTTATCCTTTAGCCTCTGAATACTTACAGGTAGTCGATGATTTAAATGGTTCTATCGTTATTCAAAAGCTATCAGAAATGATGAATATTGACTTTGAATTTATCCATTTAACAACTGGTCAAGAAACGGAACAATTTAACTTAATGATTGCTTCTAATGACTTACCTGATATGATTACTCATGATTTTGGTGTCCCTGCTTATCCTGGTGGTGGAGATAAGGCCATTGCAGATGATAACTACCTACGATTAAATGAATTAGTAGAATCTCATGCACCTCATTTTAAAAAACTACTTGATAATGATGCGGAACTTCGCAAAACGATTATCACAGACGAAGGAAACATCTGGGGACTACCTATGATCGATAAAGTGGCCCAAGACTCCTTTGTAGGTCCTGTTGTTCGTCAAGACTGGATGGATGAATTAAATTTAAAAACTCCAGTTACCATTGATGACTGGTATCATATACTTACAGAATTAAAAAATAAAAAGAATGTTCAAATTCCTTTTATTATGGGCTCTCAAGGCCTTCCTCAAAACGATGCCTTTATTGGGGCTTATGGAGTAAACTCTTCCTTTTTCCAAGTTAATAACAAAGTAAAATTTGGTCCTATTGAAAATGGATACAGAGAATATCTAACAGAAATGAATAAGTGGTATAATGAAGGATTAATTGACAAAGACTTCCCAACCGGAAACCAAGATGCAGCTTATATGACAACAGGTAAAGCTGCTACACTTACAGGTGGTTTCTGGATCTTTGAACCCTGGGAAGCTGCTTCTGAAGATCCTAATATGAAACTACGGGGCGTCCCCTATCCTTCCTTAAAAGAAGGGGAAAAAGCTCATTTCAGACAAAACAATTTACGAATGAGAGGGTTCCATACCGCTATTACAACAGCTTGTAAAAATCCTGAGAGAGCCATGGAGTTTATGGATTACTTCTATAGTGATGAAGGATTTGTACTTGCTAACTATGGAATCGAAGGTGAAACCTTTGAAATTGTAGATGGAAAATATAAATTTACAGAAACAGTAACAAAAAATGCAGAAGGAGTTCCTATGCAAATTGCCTTCGTTAAGTATGTTTATAATCATGGCGCTTTCTTGCGTGACTGGCATAGAGAAGATGAAGTTTTTGCTGACTTTGCTTTAGACGCTTGTGATATCTGGGAAAATAGTGCAGATGCAGATTATATGATGCCTCCTCTTACATTAACAGTTGAAGAGGGAGCTGAATATGCCAATATTATGAGTGATATTAATACCTATGCAAACGAAATGCGCTTAAAATTCATCATGGGTGCTGAATCCTTAGATAAATTTGATGACTATGTAAAACAAATCGAAAGTATGAATATACAAAGGGCTATTGAATTACAACAAATTGCATTAGATCGTTATAATCAAAAATAATATAGGTATCTTTTATAGCATAACTATGTTTTTAAATTTAGATATCTATCATTTTAATTAGTAATAAGTTATTTTATTAAATATATCCAACGTGAAATAAAGGGAGAAATCCCTTTATTTCACTAAGAGGATATAAAAAGGTGGGGTCGATATGTCTGCTACAATGTCTAAAAGTTGGAATCAAGTCAAAAAGAACTTTGTCCGTCATCGTTCTATTTTTATTATGTCTCTTCCTGTCTTAATTTATTATTTAATATTTTATTATGGTCCGATGTATGGTGTTATTATTGCTTTCAAGGATTTCTCTCCTAAGCTAGGTATCATGGGGAGTAAATGGATTGGATTTAAACATTTTACAGATTTTTTTAGTAGTTATTATTTTATAAGACTCATAAAAAATACTCTTTTATTAAGTTTTTATAGTATTCTGTGGAGTTTTCCTGCTCCTATTATATTTGCCTTATTGCTAAACGAAGTAAAGCATGAAAAGTTTAAAAAAGGGGTTCAAACCATAACTTATATGCCTCATTTTATTTCTTTAGTTGTCATTGTCGGTCTCCTTAAAGATTTTGTCGTTACAGATGGGCTAATCAATGATATCATTGCCTTTTTTGGCGGAGAAAGAAGTAATCTGCTTATTAACCCTAGCTTATTTAGAACCCTTTATATTAGCTCTGGCATTTGGCAAAGCGTTGGTTTTGGCAGCATTATTTACTTAGCTGCCATTAGTGGTATTTCTCCTGAGTTATATGAAGCAGCTGTCATTGATGGGGCTGGAAGATGGAAGCAAATGCTCCATATTACTCTACCTTCTATCGCTCCTACCATTATTATCTTATTTATTTTGCAAATTGGTAACCTAATGAATGTAGGCTTTGAAAAAGTTCTCCTTATGTATAACGATAGCATTCTAGAAACAGCAGATGTAATTTCTACCTTTGTCTATCGTAAAGGCTTATTAGAATTTAACTATAGTTATAGCGCTGCTGTCGGGCTTTTTAATTCAATTATAAACTGCATTTTATTAGTTGTAGCCAATGTTACAAGTCGAAAAACATCAGAAACAAGCTTATGGTAAAGGGGTGAAAAAATATGGTTATCAAAAAAACATTAGGCGAAAAAATATTCGATGCTTGTAATATGATTTTCTTAGCTTTCTTTACATTTTTATGTATTGCACCGATCCTTCATGTCCTCTTCGCTTCTTTCAGTGATCCCTATGAACTCATTCGAAACCAAGGAATTATTTTACGTCCCTTAGGTTTTACATTGAAAGGATATCAGCTAGTACTTCGCATGCCGGGCATTATTACAGGATATAAAAATACATTGATTTATGTTATCGGTGGAACAGCCATCAACATTCTCATGACTGCAATTGGCGCTTATGTACTAACCTTCACCGAGTGGGGATATACAAGATTTTTAATGATCCTCGTAGTTATTACTATGTTTTTTGGTGGTGGATTGATTCCTTCCTATCTCCTTATGCAAAAATTACATTTATTAGATTCAAGATGGGCCTTACTATTACCAGGAGCCATTTCCACTTGGAATTTAATTGTAATGCGCACTAGTTTTATGGGAATTCCAGCCAGCCTAAAAGAATCTGCTCGTATTGACGGAGCTGGAGAATGGACCATCCTTTTTCGAATTATACTTCCCTTATCAAAAGCAGTTCTAGCTGTTATGATACTATTTTATGCTGTTGGTCATTGGAACTCTTGGTTTGGTGCTATGGTTTATATTCGAGACCGATCCAAATTTCCACTACAACTCATTCTACGTGAAATACTTGTACAGGAAAACCAAACATCAACAGTTTCTCAATTTTCGCAGGTTATTAAAGTAGGAGAGCTTGATTTATATAAACCTTTAGTTAAATATACAACAATTATCATCGCCACCTTACCTGTTCTCTGTTTTTATCCCTTTGTACAAAAACATTTTATGGCAGGTGTGATGGTAGGCTCTGTAAAAGAATAAAAACCTGTTTCTCAATAGATCTTTCTATTGCCTTTTTCTTTAAAAACCGATACAATGTTATTGAATAATTTTTTCTTTATAGTTTGAGGTTGTGAATATATTTTTCATAAAAATCTTAGGAGGATCGTATATGAGAATTGTATATTTACCTCTTGATGAGAGGCCTTGTAATTACCTATACCCTATAAAAATCGCAAATCTAGTCTCTCACTTGGAAGTATTTACCCCACCTATGGAATGGATGGGGCAAAAGAAAAAGCCTGGTGACACAGAAAAACTTTGGGAGTTCTTAGCTGAAAAAGCTCCCCAATGTAATGCTGCCGTACTTTCCTTAGATCTATTATTGTACGGTGGAATTGTTCCTTCTCGTCTTCATACCTATACAGCAGAAGAAGTAAAAAGTCAATTAGATAGACTTAAAAACATTAAAAAGCAAAATCCTCATTTAAAACTCTATGCTTTCACCCTCATTACACGACTTCCTTCATATAATTCTGACGATGAAGAACCAGATTACTATGAGTATTATGGGCAGGATATCTTTCACTACTCTTGTATCACAGATAAGTTAGAAAGAAATATTGCAACAGAAGAAGAAAAAATTCAGTATGAACAACTAAAAGAGAAGATACCCGCCCACCATTTAAAAGATTATTTAGATCGTAGAAAAATAAATGAACAAGCCAATGAAGCTGCCATTGAATTGGTAAAGGAAGGAATCATCGATTTTCTTATTATTCCCTTAGATGATTGTAACCCTTATGGTTTTTCTGCCATTACCCAAAGAAAATTAGCCTCTTTGGTTAGCCAATATGAACTTTGGGATCAAATTTATATTCATCCCGGCGCCGATGAAGTAGGTTGTACATTAATGGCCCGAGCTATTAACCGATGGAAAAACCACCAACCTAAAGTGTATCTCCGCTATAACTCTATCCCTGGCGCTATGACTGTTCCATTGTTAGAAGATAGACCTTTATCTGAAAGCCTAAAGTCTCAAGTTATAGGTGCAGGGGGAGTCATTGTACATGATGAAGGAAATGCTGATTATATTTTATTTGTAAATACACCTATCCACCCTATGATAGGAAGTTATGAACAAGAAGATCCTCTTCATAATCGTTATGAAAGAGAAAGAAATCTACGAGAAATGATCGTTTCCTTAGAATATTATATCAATCAAGGTAAACCTTGTGCTGTTGCTGATGTAGCTTATATTAACGGCGGGGATACTGAACTTGTTAAACTTCTTGCCAAAAAAGGACTCTATCATAAATTATATGGCTATGCTGGGTGGAACACCTGTGCAAATACTTTAGGTACTATCATCGCTCATAGCATGATGGCAGTAACCCAGAATGCCTTAGATACAAAAGAACACCAAGGATTCCTTTTAGAACGTTTTATTGAAGATTGGGGATACCAAACCATTTGGCGCAGAAAAATTACAGAAGAAATTTTGCCTTCTTTAGGATTAAACTACTTTTGGTTAGGGGACCAACAAGAATATATTACTGATCTTCTACGTAAAGAGTTTGAAGAGATGATGAATACTTTATTTCAGGAAAGTACACAAAAATATAATCTTACAATTACCAAACTATATATGCCATGGAATCGAATGTTTGAAGTAGGATTAGAAATACAATAAACCACTATAAAGGGAGGATTTATTATGAAGAAAATTAAAGTAGGTATTATTGGAGCTGGAAGTATTAGTCATATGCATACTACATCATACAAAAAGCTAGATAACGTAGAAGTTATCGCCGTTTGTGACATTGATGAAGAAAGAGCAAAGGCCTATGCAGAACAATACAACATTCCTCAGGTTTTCACCGATCATCATGAAATGTTAAAACTAGAAGAATTAGATGCTGTTAGTGTTACCACATGGAATAATGGCCATGCCCCTCTTAGCATTGATGCTTTAAAAGCCGGAAAACATGTTCTTTGTGAAAAACCTTTGGCTATGAATGCAAAACAAGCAGAAGAAATGGTTCAAGTTGCTAAAGAATCTGGCAAATTGCTGATGGTAGGATTTGTTCGTCGCTTTGGCGAAAACACAAAAATTTTAAAAGAAGCCATTGAACAAGAACAATTAGGAGATGTATACTACGCAAAAACTGGCTGTATCCGCCGTTGGGGAAATCCTGGAGGTTGGTTCTCTGACTTTGAACGTTCTGGTGGAGGCCCTGTCATTGACTTAGGTGTTCATATGATTGACTTAGTGCGCTATCTTAATGGAAAACCAAAGGCTATTTCTGTAACAGCTTCTACTTTTAATAAGTTAGGTATGAAACCTGAAATGAAAGGGATAGGTAAATATTATTCTGCTGACTATTCTACTCATAATGATGTGGAAGATGGAGCAACGGCCTTAATCAAATTCGACAATGGTCTAACCTTATTCTTTGAAACTAGTTGGGTTATGCATGTAAAACAAGATGAATTGTACTTACAACTTTATGGCGACAAAGCTGGTGCACAAATGGAGCCTACGATCGAATTTTATGGAGAACAAAACAATTACTTTACTAGCACAACTCCCCTTGTAGATCCAAATACTTATGGTTTTGAATCTAATTTTAATCGTGAAATTGCTCATTTTATTGATTGTCTTGTAAATGATACTCCTTGTCTCAACCCTGCTGAAGATGGCCTTGAGCTTATGAAGATCTTAGATGCTATTTATGAATCTGCTAAAACCGGGCGAGAAGTTCTTATTTAATAAGCTCTTTACTTCACAGGAAAAGCTAGTTTTCAGAAAGGATGAAAAGAATGAAACTATCTGTTAGTATGTGGAGCTTTTGGCCTAAAATCTCCAAAAACGAGGCAAATTTAAAAGACTTTTTACATTTTTGTTCAGAACAAAAAGTAAAATATGTAGAACTATTAGATGTATTTATCCCTGATCAAGATACTCTACAAGAAGCAAAAAATTTACTTCAACAATATGACCTTACTGTTTCTTCTTTCTCTGTAGGTAATAATTTTGTACAAGAAAAAGAAGAAGATCGTAAAAAAGAAGTAGAAAATATCAAAGCTAGATTAGATATGGCAACAGAACTAGGAGCTACTCACATGCGTGTTTTTAGCGGAAACCTATGTGAAGGCATTTCTTTTGATACTGCCAAACAGTGGATCATTGAATCTTTTCAAACATTAGTTCCTTATGCAGAGAAAAAAGATATTATTTTAGTTCTTGAAAATCATGGCCTCTTAGCTGGAAAAAGTAGTCAAGTGAAAGAGCTTATCGAAGCGATTGACTCCCCTTACTTCCGTGCCAATCCAGATACAGGTAACTTTTTATTAGCAGATGAAGAACCTTTAAAAGCAGTAAAAAATCTACAAAATTATATTTCTTTTGTACACTTTAAAGATTTCATAGAAGTCCCAAAAGACCAAGGTGAATATACTGCTTTAAGTGGTAAAAAGTATAATGGAACTGTCCTTGGCGAAGGCCAAGTTCCTATGGAAGCGATTGTTTCATTTTTATCTGAATCCGGATATAATGGTTTCCTATCTATTGAATATGAAGGAACCAAAGAATCCTTAGCAGGGACAGCCCAGAGCATCCTATTTACTAGAAGTCTAATTGAAAAATTTAAATAAATTTTATGCTCCTCTAAACCCCACTCTACGCATTATAAATAGAGTGGGGTTTCAGCACGATATTTTGACATATAATTTTTGTATTCTTGCAACACCTTTTTTAAATATTTAAATAGGTTTTTCAAATATATATTTTTTTACTCCTCATCAAAGTCTATATATAGCCATTAATAAGAATTAAAATATTCATTTGAAATAAATAACCCTTGCATTTTTTCAAAGTTTTAAGTAGAATAGGATATTATAAATGAATGAATCATATTGTTTTATTTCATTTTTATGAATATTTTAAAACGAATAGACTGACTGGAGTGATACTATGCTAAAAGAATTTTCCCTTAGTAAGGGCAAAGTAATCATTAATTTTTCTGCTAAATACTGTGATAATGAGGATAAAATATTAGAATCTGAATCCTTTAAAAGAATATTATTGTCTTACTTTGAAACTGTAAAAAAGAGGAATACAAAATATTATAGGTTTTTAATTGAATCTTTCATTCATGAAAATCAAGAAGACCTTTGTGATCAAATCATTGGCCTGCTACGGCTTTTAACGGTTTTAAAAGCTCATGAAGTTATAGAAGTGAAAAAAAGCTATATCAAGCCTTTGGAAAACCAAGATGAATTTATTGGCTTCATTGAAGATCTGTATA
>JAAZLH010000276.1 GCA_012799415.1 Candidatus Epulonipiscium sp.
AACCTTTTCTTAGATTATTAGGTTTTTTAGATGAGGAAACTTTTCATAATTACCAATCTCTAGTAAAGGAAAATGTTAGCCAATATATAATAAGGACTGAGAAAAGAGAAGCTATAGATAATAAGGGGAATAGATTATTTAAGGATAGACAAACTCAATTAGTTGAAGTAGAATGGACTGAAAAACACAGCAACCAAAGATTGCTTTATGAGAAGGTAACTGAATATGTAAAAAATGGCTACAATAGGGCAATCAAAGAGAAAAAACATTATATAGGTTTCCTTATGGTTTTAATGCAGAGGTTGGTTACCAGTTCTACAGCAGCAATTAAGGACTCTATTAGCAGAAGAATAGAGATTTTAGAAAACCAGCAGGTAAGAATTCATAATTTATCTTTTGATGACCTAGTAGATATAGATTTTGAAGAAGGTATGGGACAGGCTTTGGAATTAGCATCAATAGATATAAAAAAAGAAATAACGGATTTAAAAGAAATAATCGCTATAGCAAAACAAGCTCAATATCAATCCTTAGATGCTAAGGCAGAAAGGCTTTTAGAATTTATAGATGAACTTTATTCCAGAGATAATAAAATGAAGGCTATTATTTTTACTGAATTTGTAGAGACACAAAAGTATTTAAGGATGTTTTTGAATAATAAGGGTTATTCCATATCGATTCTAAATGGTTCTATGAGCATAGAAGAAAGGGATAGAATATTACTGGAGTTTAAGGAGCAAAATAGCATCTTAATTTCCACAGATACAGGAGGAGAAGGATTAAATCTTCAATTTGCCAATATTGTTATAAATTATGACCTTCCTTGGAATCCAATGAAAATAGAACAAAGAATAGGTAGAGTAGATCGAATTGGGCAAGAAAAAGATGTATTAGTTTATAATTTTATAAATATAGATACTGTTGAAAACAGGGTAAGGTCTATCTTAGAGAGCAAGCTAGAAACTATTTTGGATGAGACAGGTATAGACAAGCTATCTGATCTTCTAGATAATGAGATGGCTGAAATGGATTTTACAGATATATACATGAAATCTATTCGTGATGAAAAGTTTATTGACCATAATGTAAATAAGTTTGAAAAGGAATTTAGAAAGCAAGTTAAAATAAGTAATCAGTATAAGGAAATTATTAGAGATGACAAAGATCTGTCTGATGATTCTTATAGTGAAAGTCATTTTGACTTAGATACGAATCTTAATAGAATATTAGATTATTATCAGGCTTGGAAAGGTTTAACCTTAGAAAGGAAAAATTTGACTTTAAGTAATCCTTTAATTGAAAAGCATACTAATAAAGATTTGGAATGGCACATTCTGGATTCAATCCCTATGTTTTCAATTGTGAATTTTCCTAATGAGGATGGTTACTTTTCAATTTGGCAGATATCTTTGGGAGAAGAAAGTCAATATCGGGAGTATATTCCAATTTTCCTGACTAAGAAGATGCAATATAGACCAATGTCTGGAAGAAGGATATGGGAAGAACTTTATAAGGAAGAGGATAATATTGATATAGTTGGTATATCTAGGCTGGAGCATTCAGTATATGAAGAAATTAGAAAAGTGGCTGAAGATAAAAGCTATGCTAATTTCTTGGAACTTAAGAGCAAATATGAATTGAAAAATAAGGATAATTATGGGAAATATAAGCATTCCTTAGAAATAAAAAAAGAAGCTGCTATGAAAATAGGCATAGACAATATTAGAAACTTTAAGCTGAAAGCTTTAGATAAAAAATTATTAGAACTAAAGAAAGACTATGAAGATAAAAAAGGCCTTGTACCTATTTTGCTTCCAGTTTTTGTTGCGGAGTTGGTGAAGTAATTATGTTTCTAGAGAAAATAAAAAATATCCTAGGTTTGCCCTACAAAGACTATATTTTAGTTAAGGACCTTGACAAGATACTCATGGAAGAAAGGATAATAGATGCCATAGTGGCAGAGGGATATACTGTGATTTTTTACAAGGATGTAGAAGAATTTAGATATATTTTCGAAAGTCAAATAAAGACAAAAGGCTTGGAAAAAGTTCTACTTATTTTAAATGAGGATATCTATGTAGCTTATGATATTATAAAATGGTTTTCAATCTGTAATTTAAATTATGGAGAAATTTTTTCCAGATTAAATAGAAACATTTTAAGCCAGGCAAAGGCTTTAGATTTGGACCTGATTTCTATTGTTTATGAAAACACTTATGAGGACTATAGTTCAGAGGAAATGACTCATAAGTTTTTAAATGAAATTATTTATGAAGATAAGCATCTGATGAGCTATTTAAGTAAACTAGAAGAGGTTTTAAAGAAGTTGATGGAAAAAGTTAATGATTATGATAAATGGTTCAAAATAGCTTACTTAAATGCTAGAAGAAATTTGATTATGGGAAAACTTGATTTGGAGAAGAGGGAGCTTGTTGATTTTTCGAAAGATTTTCAAGCTTATATATTTAAAGATTTTGGAAGCTTAAGTGGTAAATCTACATATAAGGGCCCAATACTTGTCTCTAATGTGATGGATTTCCTATTAAGAAGGAAAAAGAAAACTGCTTTCATAGTTTTAGATGGTATGTCAATTAGTGACTGGTTGGTTTTAGAAAGAAACTTGGATTATAAGGCAAAAACAAATTTTGTTTTTGCCATGATACCAACAGTAACCTCTATATCAAGGCAAAGTTTATTAGCAGGACTTCTCCCTCAAGAGCTTGAAAAACCCTTTAGTTTAGCAAATGAAAAGAAGCAATACTATAGCAAGGTGGGAGAATATCTTGAGGAATCCTACATTAATTATTATAGGGGTTATGATATAGAGCCTTCTTATAAAGATTTTTTCATAACTACGGTTATTAATGAAATTGACGATTTAGTACATAGACAAATGTATGGTATGGAAGGACACATTACGGATATTGCAAGAATGGGTCAGACAGGGAAGTTAAATAAATTGATAGGGAAATTATTAGGATATGGTTTTGAGGTTTACATTGGTTCAGACCATGGAAATAAAGAGTCTTTTGGGATTGGTAGTCCAAAGGGCATGGGGGTTGAAGTAGAAACAAAATCCAAGAAAATGATGATTATTAAAGACTATGTTGATATTGAGGAATTAGTAGAGGAGTATAATCTACTTGAATATCCTAGCTATTATCTTCCCAAAGATTATTCTTACTTATTATGTGGAAATAATGAAGCCTTGGCGCTTGAAGGGACAAGGATTATGTCTCATGGGGGAATATCAATAGAAGAGGTCATTGTACCTTTTATAAAGATAGAAGGAGAAGAAAATAATGAGTAAACAAGTTGGAATGTCAAGAAATATATCATTAGATTATCTCGATAAAACAATAGAGCTTATGGAAAATGAGGATGATTTTGAAAAGATAAGAGAAGATTTAAGAGAGTATATCGGGCTTTATATAGACGATAATACCAATATTAGGAAGACGGCAAATATTTTATCTAATATTTGGCTTGAAGATGATGAAGAGAATAGAAATATTAAGGCCTATGCTAGGAAAATAGTTAAATCCAACAATGCTAACTTAAAACTTGTTGCTCACTGGTGTATGATGCTCATAACCTACAAGGTCTTTGAAGACATAGCATCTGTTGTAGGTAAATTAGAATATATGCAAGTAGAAATAACTAGCAGATTTATAAGGGAGAAAATGACGGACATGTGGGGAGAAAGACCAACCTTAATCCATGCTATTCCTAAAAATATTAGGACTATGAGAGATATCAATGTCCTTGAGCCAGTTAAACATGGAGTTTATAAGGTTAAGAAGTATAGAGTAAATGATGAAAGAGCAATAATACTGATTGTAGCTACTTTAATCCATCTAAAAGATAAGCTCTATTTGTCTCTTGATGAGTTGATGGGTGATAGTTTAATGTTTCCCTTTGATTATAGTTTTGATGTGGGAGTTTTAGAAGAAAGTAATATGTTTTCTTTTGATAGGTTTGGAGGGGAATTAGCTATAAGCCTGAAAGAAAATTTTAAATAGGGAGGGATATTTGTGAGATTTGTATATAAAGATCTTAGACAAAAGTTTGTTGATAGTTTGAGAACTGATCTTATAGGACCTTACGAGGAAGATGAAGAGCTAAGAGAAAGTCCTACATCATCTTATATCATGGGGCGTTTATCTCCAGAAGGAGAAGACTATTCATTTGTCCTAGATAAGGATGACTTTTCTGAAAATGATTCTGAGGAAGGCTTAATTGAAGACATAGAGATAGATGACACCTTATATATAAGTAAAAATAAGCAAAGCTCTTTGGGCTTAAGAGTCTTTCTTTCTCAAGAAAATGATCTAATAAAAGTAAAAATGAAATGGGCAGATTATTTAGGAAGAGAGGAAGAAGGCAAATTTTCTTTTATGAGGATGCCTAAAGAATTTAAAAAAAATATAAATGTGAGATCTAGTAATATTTCAGGCATACATATTGAAAAGGATATTTACTTATCTTGGATTGTCCATAAACTTGATACAGGATATAAGATGGTTTCTATATATCTTGAAAACAGAAGATATAAGGTAAAAGATTATGTGGCTAAAAATATTTTTCAAGCAGAATTGGAAGTGTTAAATAATGAGCTGGGTTTTGTATCAGAAAATCTAGCTTATGGCATGAAAGAGGAAGAAGATTATTTTTTCAACAAGAAACCAATATTTGCAAGAGGTTATGGCTGTGCTGCTTCATGGGACAATATAGATGGCAATACTGTTAAAATAATTAAAAGCGATTTTATACCTGAGAAGGAGATAAATGGCGTAGATTTAAACTTAGATAAATATAAAGGATATTTTTCAATGCTAGAATTCTCTAAGCCAGAAAAAAAAGAAAGTACTTTTCAAGAATTAGAGGAAATTTTAGGAGATTATGCATTATGGATAAATCGACTAGAGTCCCACGAGTATATGAAGGATGAAGAGTACCTATCTATTGGGAAAGATAAGATAAAAAGATGCAATGAGAATTTAGATAGGATGATAAATGGATTAAATATTATTCGGGGAAATGACAAAGCCTATCAAGCCTTTACCTTTATGAATGAAGCTATGCATCTATCTA
>JAAZLH010000277.1 GCA_012799415.1 Candidatus Epulonipiscium sp.
CCAAAAAACTTCTTGGAAACAAAGTTCCACCATCATTTGCAATACTTCATAAGGAGAAGGTAGAATCATAGGATGATACTGACGGGCCACCCATAAAGAAAAAATATGCCAAATGACAAAAAATAAGAAAAGGGAAATCCAAAAGAATTTCCCCTTATTATTCACTTTATTCTTTTCACTATTCTTGATAATAAAATCCTTCATCAGGCATACTGCCTCCTATCATGTCTGGAGATATTGCAAATAAGGCTTCTAAATAGGTTTGTACATCTTCCTTTGCATCAAATCCAGGTACTGCTTTTAAATCAATCCGTGTCATGGCTTCTTCAAATACAGCCTTAGGAATTCCCATCTCTCTTTCTACGGCTTCTGATACGACTGCAGGATCTTTCATTACTGTTTCCACTGCATTTGCGTAAGCCTTTTGAAATTCATTCACCCATCTTGGATATTGTTTTGCAAACTCATTTTGAATAATGGTACCTGTTTGAGGTAAGGCAATGTTAGGCCCATTGCTCCTTGTCCATTCCTCAGCAAAATCATAGATAATTTCCATATGATCTGCTTTTTTCAAAGCTTGTGTTAACAGTGGTTCTGGCAGAACGGCTACTTCCCCTTGTCCTGCAATAATTTTTTGTGCAATTTCTTGGGAAGAGCTATATTGAAGCTGTACCTCATCTTGTCCAATCCCATTGTTTTCTAATAAATAACGGGTCAATACATCTGGACTAGCACCTTGGGCTCCTACATAAATTTCCTTGCCTTTTAAATCATCCCATGATTGGATGAGACCTTCTTTTGCTATCATATACAAGATTCCCCATGTATGAACATTTAAAAGGGAAATATCCATATCTTTATTATAAAGAATAGAAGCCACATTGACAGGCATAATTGTAATATCTGCTACTTTTTTTGCAATATTTACATTGGCCTCTTCCATATTTTGATAAATAATGACTTCTACTTCGCTTCCTAAAAGATTATTTTCTTGCATATAAAGCATAGGAGCAGTCGGTGGTCCCATAGGAACTTGTATCATCACCTTTTGTACTTTTTCTTTCTTAGGGATACTCCCACAACCTGTTAAAAACATAACAAAACTTAAAATAATAATAAATACAGATTTATATCTTTTCACAAGATGTCCCCTCTTTCTTATTATAGCCAACAATTGGTAACTATAGATGTCCAAGTTTTTCCTAGTTCATGTGCATTATAGGTGTATTTAATAACTACAATGCCAATAGTTGCACTCATTATGATATATGAACTTCCCTTCACAGCTAATTTTTAGTAATTATGAGCGTCCTAATGAATCCAATAATGGTAACCCAATTTACTGTAACTAATTTATTTTAGCAGTTATGAGTGTGTATATCTATAGTAATTTAAAATTCTTCTTCGTTAAAGTTTATTTTCTATAATATCATTTTTATTAATACGATACAACAGGATTTTTTCTATGAATTACTCCCGCTCCAACCCACCAATACTATCTACTACCAAATCTGGCTGAATTTTAGATGTGGCTAAATCTTCTTCTTTTGTTTCTCCTGTCAATACTAATACAGCCGTCACACCATTTTTTGTACCTAGTGCAATATCTGTATATAATCGATCTCCCACGATAACCATCTCCTCTGGTTTCACCCCTGTAACATCCATTAATAATTGTAATGTCTCGTAATGGGGTTTCCCTAAATATCTTGGTTCTTGCCCCGTAGATGCGGTAATAAGAGCACAAATTGCACCTGCATCTGGCATCCATCCTCCTTCAATAGGGCAGTTAAGATCTTCATGTGTACAAAGAAATTCTGCACCTTCTCGTATGTACTTACATGCTTTATCTAATTTTTCATAGGTAAGGCTAGTGTCAAAAGCAATAAGAACAATATCTGGGTTTTCTTGTACTAAAGGAACACCAGTTTCCAAGAAACTTTCTTCTAAATCCTTCGTTCCAACAAGGTATACTCTTTTCCCCTGTCGCTGCGTTAATAAAAAATGGGCCGTTACATCCCCTGATGTAAGAATATCATCTAACGTTGCTGGAATTCCCATGCTATTCAATCGGTCAACATAGGTCCGGGTTGACCTTGATGAATTATTCGTAAAAAAAATATATCGTTTTCCTCTTTTTCTTACCCTCTTTAGAAATGGAATGGTCTCTGGAAACAGCTTCTTTCCTAAATAGATAGTCCCATCCATGTCTAGTACATATAATTTTTTTTCTTTCTTTGTTGCCAATTTTTTCCTCTCCATTCTTTTCTTATATAGAGATTATTTTTCTAGTAGATTGATAACATCAACTTATTTATACCATAAATCAGATTTACCTGTAGAAATCGCCAATGCACCTGCTTCTAAACTATTTATCATATCCTCTTTACTCTCAATTAAGCCGCCAGCAATAACCGGATGGCTCACTCTTTCACAAAACCTTTTAATTACACGTGGTATAATTCCTGGCATTACCTCAATCAGGTCTGGCTTTACTGACCTGATCATTTCTACTGCTGTATCAATAGATTTTGAGTCCATAATAAAAACCCGTTGTACGGTCTTTAGATTCCAATCCTTTGCCATACGAATTAAATTCATTCTTGTACTAATAATTCCTTCTGCTCCTGTTTTAGCAATAAAACCTAATCCAAAATGATCTTTTCCAATTCCTTCTGAGACATCTACGTGAACAAATACTTTCTTATTCTGTTCATGAGCCTTTTTTATGAAGTTTTCTAAATTTAAAACATTGGCGTTTAACATAAAAATTACATTACAAGGACATACCAGTGCTGCTTCAAATTCTTCATCAGTCCTTACTGCAGCAACGATAGGATTTTCTTCAAGATGTAACATCCTAATTCCTCCATTTATGTTATAGGATATTCTTAGTAGCTATAATGTTGATCCCTGTATGATCAATGTCTTCAATAATAATGTCCCCAATATGAATCGGTACCTTTAAGGTAATAGCATTGACTATTTCCATGTACTCTTTCATTTTATCTTTTGGCAACGGCTGATCAGATTTAACAGAAAGCATAGGGGCTCCAGTAACTTTAGCAGTTGTTGTTAAGATTCTAGTAGGATTGGTCACTTCTGCCCTAGCATACCGCTCCCCTCGCGGGCAAGTGCTTCCTGTTATATTGATTACTTCTTTTCCTTCCATGACAACTGTTACATTACATCCCATTGGGCATACAGTACAAATAACTCTTTGTTCCACCTTAAAGTCACCTTCCTTCCACCCCTAGTGTGATTATATTATTTTTAATATTTTTAATCATTTCTGTTGTCAACTTAATCATTTCCATTTCAGCAGGAATGACTTTTTGTTTCTTTCTCTTGTAAATAACTTCATTCCCATCTTTTATTGTAATTATAACATTTTTATAAACATCCGCAACTCTAAAGTATAAAGTAACCTCTTCTTCTGCTGTGATTTGCTGAGGAACGGTATAACGAACTCCGTTTCCCAACTTTAAATTGATATGGCGGATTTCTTTCTTTTTTCCAGCCAAGATGTAATTTGCAGCACTCTTACCTGCCAACTCAGATTCTTCAGAAACATAGTCCACTAAATCATGTACATGAAGTACATTTCCACAAGCAAAAATTCCACTTTGAGATGTTTCACAATTCTGATTAACCACTGCGCCGCCAGTTACAGGGTCTAGTTGAATACTTGCTCCTATGGTAAGTTCGTTCTCAGGAATTAAACCTACTGATAAAAGTATAGTATCACACTCTACAAACTGAGCTGTCTCTACTATAGGTTTCTTATTTTCATCAACTTTAGCAATCGTAATACCTGTTACTCTCTCTTTCCCATGTATTTTTACAATTGTATGGTTTAGCATTAAAGGAATATTAAAATCATTCAAGCATTGAACAATGTTTCTAGTTAATCCGCTAGAATAAGGCATCAGCTCACAAACCATCTCTACTTTTGCACCTTCTAAAGTCATGCGTCGAGCCATAATCAAGCCAATATCTCCTGATCCAAGAATAACAACTTTTCTACCTGGCATATAACCCTTAATATTTACGTAGTATTGTGCGGTACCTGCAGTGTATATTCCTGCAGGACGAGTTCCCGAAATATTTAAAGCGCCTAAACTACGTTCCCTACAACCCATGGCCAATATGATGGCTTTTGCCTGAATTTGAAAAATTCCATCTGCCTCATTGACTGCTGTCACTACTTTGCTTTCAGTAACATCCACAACCATAGTATTAAGCTTAAAAGGAATTCCTAGGTCTAGCACTTGCTTTTCATACTTCCAAGCATACTCAGGGCCTGTTAATTCTTCTTTAAAACGATGTAATCCAAATCCGTTATGAATACACTGACCTAGAATCCCCCCAAAGGTACTATCTCGATCTAAAATTAGAATATCTTTGATCCCATGATGATGTGCACTGACTGCGGCACTCATACCCGCTGGACCTCCTCCAATAATAATCAAATCTACTGTCTTCATAAATACCCTCCCAGGATAAAATTAAACTTGCTATCTATATTATTTTGTTTTCCCTATATTGATAATAGACTTTCCACCAAACTTTGTTACTTCCTCAATGGGAATATTCAACTCTCGTGCTAAAATTTCAATAATAAATGGTGAACAAAACCCTCCTTGACAGCGACCCATTCCACTTCTTGTACGTCGTTTCACACCATCTAAATCTGTGGCCTTGGGATTGGTATGAATAGCCTCTATAATTTCTCCCTCACTGATACCTTCACAACGGCAAATAATTTTTCCGTACTTAGAATTAGTACGGATGATTTTATTTTTTTCTTCTATAGACATTTCTCTAAATGCATGAGAAGGTGGCCTGTAAGGATTAAAATCAGTTTTTTTAATAAGTTGAAGATCCATTTCCTTTAACATATCTACAACATATTTCCCTATGGCAGGTGCAGCTGATAATCCAGGCGACTCGATACCTGCAACATTGATAAAATTAGATCTAGGAGTATTAATAATGAAATCTCCAGTATTCCCTGTAGAACGAAGTCCACAAAAAGAAGTAATAACACTTCTAATGGGAATACCCGAAACATTTTCAAGAGCCTGATTCATAATTTTTTCCAAGCCTTGAGGAGTCGTCTCTTTATTCTCTTTATCTGCTATATCTTCTGATGTGGGACCTAACAGCAAATTACCATCTACCGTAGGAGTAACTAAAATCCCTTTTCCCATCTTAGAAGGTACTCTAAATATGGTATGGGTAACTAGGTTACCACACGCCTTATCTAAGAGCATATATTCACCTCTTCGTGGATGGATGTTAAAAGAAAAATCTCCCACCATCCGAGCTATATCATCTGCCCAAAGACCTGCAGCATTGATTATATACTGTGTTTGAATTACTTGGCCATCTTTAGAAAAAACAGTATAACCGTCATTTTGAGGCTCAATCTTGTCCACCTGAAACTTTAACTTCAATTCCGCATCATTATCCATGGCATTTCCAATGGCTCCTATCGTCAGCTCATAAGGACAAACAATAGCTCCTGTTGGTGCATACAAAGCTCCAAGGGCATTGTCTGTAATATTTGGCTCAAGTTCTTTTAGCCTTTTCCTATCTATCATTTCTAAATTTTGAACACCATTTTGAATTCCCTGATTGTACAGCTCTGTAAGAACTTCTATGTCTTCCTTATTAAAACCTATAACCAGAGAACCGTTATTTTTATACTTTACTCCTAACTCATCTGTAATCTGTTTCATCATCTGAGATCCCTTTACATTCATCAATGCTTTTAAAGATCCAGATCTCGCATCAAATCCAGCATGAACGATACCACTGTTAGCTTTTGTAGCCCCCATCCCTACATCACTATCTTTGTCAACAATACAAATAGATATATGATATTTGGATAATTCTCTTGAAATCATGGCACCTACAACACCTGCACCAATAATTAATATGTCATACATATCTATCCCCCCTTGTGCATCAAAACAAACAAAAAAAGCCGCATGCAAACAGGGATATAAAATTATCCCTATTTGTATGCGACTCCAATTCTCAGCACATATATTTATTTATATTTACAATATCATACAGGACTTAATATGTCAATCAGCGTTATTATTTAGCTGTATAACTAAGATGTGAATTTTCTTGAAGTTTCTCTTTATTGAGTTATCCTTTTCGCAATAAAGAAAAGGATGTCCTCAACACCCTAAGGCATTGAAAACATCCTATATTTTTGTTAGTTACCGTATCAAATCCACACCTTTTCACGAGATTCCAGAACTTCAAGAAGCCAGTAAATATGCGGTTTTGCACGATTCCAAATACGGCACATATTATCTCTTTGAGAATTGTGGAGATCTTCTTGCACCTTTTAATCCATATTTCTTTCTTTCTTTCATTCTTGGGTCACGTGTTAAGAAACCAGCTCTTTTAAGAACAGGTCTAAAATCTGCATCTGCTTGTAATAAAGCTCTAGAAATCCCATGACGAATTGCTCCAGCTTGACCTGTGAAGCCTCCACCATGAACATTGATTAATGCATCAAAACGACCTAATGTTTCTGTTAATACTAAAGGTTGTTGCGCTGTTACTTTTAGTGTTTCAAGACCAAAATATTGGTCGATATCTCTTCCATTGATAACAATCTTACCAGTACCAGGTACTAAGTATACTCTTGCAACACTGGTTTTTCTTCTACCAGTTCCATAATATTTTAACTGTGCCATAATAATTTCCTCCCTTCTCCGTTTTCATCCTTAAAACTTAAGTTCTAATACTTCCGGTTGTTGTGCAGCGTGTGGATGCTCACTTCCGCGATATACACGAAGTTTAGTAAGCATATCTCTTCCTAAAGAGTTTTTAGGAAGCATTCCTTTTACAGCTTTCATCACTGCTTTTTCTGGGCTCTTTGCTAAGAAATCACGATATTGGATAGAACGTAATCCACCTGGATATCCTGTATGATAGTGATAATGTTTTTGATCTAATTTTTTACCTGTTAATTTTACTTTTTCAGCATTAATAATGATCACATGATCTCCTGTATCTACATGAGGAGTATAGATGGGTTTGTGTTTCCCACGTAAAATAATTGCTACTTCTGATGCAAGTCTACCTAGAGTCATGTTCGTTGCATCTATAATATACCATTTTCTTTCTACGGTTTGTGCATTAGCCATGTAGGTTTTCATGAGATTCCCTCCTTGTTTATAATATATCGTATCGTTTCATTTATCGTTTCGTTTTTATGTCATTGTCTGTCTATGGTAAAATCCGGGGCTATGGATTTTAATAAACATACTCATACCTACAGTATTATAGTACAATGCGCCTAGCGTGTCAAGGTTTTAATACTCAATTTTCATTAATGTTAAACCTTGAGGGGCTGCCGTCTTCCCAGCTCGTACACGATCTTTGGATAAAATAATGTCTGGTATTTCTTTGGGTGGAATTTTTCCCCTCCCTACATTGATGAGGGCACCTGCAATGATGCGAACCATATGATATAAAAAGCCATTTCCAGTAATCTCTATGGTAATAAGATCATGGCATTTTGTAATTTGAAGGTCATAAATTGTACGTACTGTGGTTGCCGTGGCTGTCCTTGCAGAACAAAACCCTTTAAAATCATGGGTTCCACAAAAATATTGTCCTGCTTCTTTCATTTTCTCTATATCTAAAGGTTGGTAAACAAATTTTGTATAGTTCCGTAATTGTGGTGTAGGAAATGGACTATTTTCAATCTGATATCGGTAGGTTTTATTTTTTGCATCGTAACGTGGATGAAATTCCAAGGGTTTTTCTTCTGCCTTTACAATAACAATATCAGGTGGTAAATAGGTATTTAAAGCATAGGGTAACCGCCATATGGGTATATTCGTATCTACTTGAATTGTTGCGACTTGTCCTAAGGCATGAACTTTAGCATCTGTCCTTCCAGCCCCTAATAAGGGGGTCTCTACTTGAAATAAAGCTTGACAGGCTTCCTCAATGACTTCCTGAATACTCAAAGCGTTATCTTGTCGTTGCCATCCACTATAATTTGTCCCATCATAAGAAATGGTAAGCATAATATTTTTCATACTAATGTACTCCCTATATAAAACGTAATAGGATCAGCATGAAACAAAGTATAATCATGATACCCATAGCCATATAATCTTGCCGTCCAAAGGCCAATTCTTTCATTTTTGTTCTGCTTTCTCCTCCACGATAACATCTAGCCTCCATAGCTAAAGCTAAATCATCCGCCCTTCGAAAGGCAGATATGAACAAAGGAATTAAAATCGGGATTAAACTTTTTGCACGTTTAATCAAACCGCCACTCTCAAAATCTGCTCCTCTTGCCATCTGTGCTTTCATAATCTTATCTGTTTCTTCTAATAAGATCGGAATAAAGCGAAGGGCAATGGTCATCATCATAGCTATTTCATGAGCAGGAAGTCCAATTTTTTTAAATGGATTTAATAAACTCTCGATACCATCAGTTAGCTGAATTGGAGACGTGGTTAGAGTAAGCAAGGAGGAACCCATAATAAGTAAAATCAAGCGTGTCCCCATAAAAATTGCGGTATAAAGTCCTTCTTGTGTAATTTTAAGAACACCCCATTGATATAAAATATTTTCTCCGGGGGTCAAAAAAATATTTAAGCCCACTGTAAAGAGTAAAATCATAAAGATGGCCTTTAAACCTCGAATAATAAAAGTAAAAGGCACTTTTGATGTATGAATAATTGCCCATAAAAATAAAATGACAATGCCATATCCTCTAAAATCTGGTACTAAAAAAAGACTCAATATATATATGAAAGTTCCCAGTATTTTTACCCTAGGATCCAATTCATGAATGGAAGATTTGGCAGGGTAATATTGACCGATGGTAATATCTTTTATCATTTCTTCACCTACTTATTGATTACTCCGCTCCTAATTGAGAGCGAATCACTTGAACTGCTTCTTCAATGGTTAAAACATCAAGGGGAACGTCAAATCCTCGAGCCTTTAATTGATGCATGAGAGATGTGATTTGTGGAACACCTAGACCTATGTTTTCTAGCTCTTTCACATGTAGAAAAACTTCTTTGGGCTGATTATCAAAAGCAACAGATCCTTTATGCATCACTATTAAACGATCCACAAAGCGAGCAATATCTTCCATGCTATGAGAGACTAAAATAATAGTAATACCTAAGCTCTGATGTAGCTTTTGAATTTCTGCTAAAATTTCATCTCGTCCACCTGGATCCAAGCCTGCTGTAGGCTCATCTAAAATAAGAACCTGGGGCTTCATAGCTAAAACCCCTGCAATAGCTACCCGGCGTTTTTGTCCACCTGAAAGCTCAAAAGGAGATTTCTCGTACATATCTGGACCTATACCAACAATGGCTAGGGACTCTTCTACCCTTTTTCGTACTTCTTCTTCTGATAGTCCCATATTCTCTGGCCCAAAGGCTACATCTTTAAAAATGGTCATTTCAAATAATTGATGTTCTGGATATTGGAAAACCAATCCTACTTTTTGACGAATTTCCTTTTTTTTCACCTGTTCACCATGAATATCTTCTCCATTTATGAGGACTGTTCCAGAGCTTGGCTTTAACAATCCATTAAAATGCTGAATCAAAGTAGATTTTCCTGAACCCGTATGACCAATAAGCCCCACAAATTCACCTTGATAGATGGATAAATTCACATCTTTCAAAGCTATTTTCTCAAAAGGAGTTGCTGGACTATAAATATGGCTTAAATCTTTTAATTCAATTGCTTTTGTTTCAGTTGACATAAGCTTTCCACCATTTCTTCCAATGTTAAAATATCTGCTTCAAGTGAAATACCTGCTTTCCTTAGTAAATAGGAAAGCTCTGTTACTTGCGGTACATCTAATCCTAATTGTTTTAAAAACTCTACTTTCTTAAAAATTTCTCTTGGTGTTCCATCTAATACGATTTGTCCCTGCTCCATAACAATGACACGATCCGCTTGAACCGCTTCTTCCATATAGTGTGTAATTAAAATAGTCGTAATCTTTTCTTCCTGGTTTAAGCGATAAACCGTCTCTAATACTTCTTTTCTCCCTGAAGGATCTAACATAGCTGTTGGCTCGTCCAAAATAATACATTCTGGTTTCATGGCTAAGACCCCTGCAATAGCCACTCTTTGCTTTTGCCCTCCTGATAACAAATGAGGTGCATGATATCTATATTCTTCCATCTGAACAGCTATTAAAGAAGCGTCTACTCGTTTTTTTATTTCTTCTGCTGCGACACCTAAATTTTCAGGTCCAAAAGCTACATCTTCCTCTACAATCGTAGCAATAATTTGATTATCAGGGTTCTGGAAAACCATTCCTGCGGTTTGACGAACATTCCAAAGCTGACTTTCATCTTTCGTATCTATTCCTTTAATCCAGAGAGTTCCACCAGTAGGAAATAAAAGAGCATTCATATGCTTGGCTAAAGTTGATTTACCTGAGCCATTATGACCTAAAATAGCTACAAACTGACCCTTTTCAATAGATAAATCAAGGGATTTTAATGCTTCTTGGGTCTGTTCAAGGCTACCTTCTTCATTCCGTACATGATATTCATAAGTTAATCCTTGCGCTACCACCATTTGTTTCATGATTTTCACCAACTTCTTAAATTCAATATGCCACATTATACACGATTTATCTTTTACATGCAAGTCCCTACAAAATGCAAAAAACGGGATCCAGCTTTTTGCTAAAATCCCGTTCTAACATGTCTACACCAACTCAATAATAACTTGTTCTGCTCCATCGCCTTTTCTAGGTCCAATCTTAATGATGCGGGTATATCCCCCATTACGATTTGTATATTTAGGCGCAATTTCATCAAACAATTTATCTACCATATTGATTTGTTTGGTATTGGCTCTTTTTTGTTTTGTACCTGGCTTAGGTGTTTCTGTAACAGGATATAATACACGTAACATTTGTCTACGTGCATGAAGACGAGATGGTTGATCTTTTTTGATCGTTTTCTCTACTTCATCAAATACTGTTACTTTTTTGCCATTTACTTCTTCTTTTATACGGTTTCCTTGCGCATCTTTGCGTGGTACTCGCGTTGTCACTTTCACTTCATCATAGTTATCTCTTTCTTTTACAGCTAAAGCTACAAGAGATTCTGCGATTTTACGCACTTCTTTTGCTTTTGTGTCTGTGGTACGAATGCTACCATGATATAATAAGTTAGTGACTTGATTACGAAGTAAGGCTTGACGTTGGGATGATTCCCGTCCAAGTTTTCTATATCTAGCCATCACTAAACCTCCTTTTCTAACTGCATCTTTTTCTCTTATTCCTCGTTGGGCTTCAATGAAAGTTCTAGTTCTGCCATCTTATTTAGTACTTCTTCTAAAGATTTCTTTCCTAAATTACGAACTTTCATCATTTCTTCCTCTGTACGATTTGTAAGATCTTCAACTGTATTAATTCCCGCACGTTTTAAGCAGTTATATGAACGTACTGATAAATCTAATTCTTCAATACTCATTTCTAAAACTTTCTCTTTTTTACTTTCTTCCTTCTCTACCATGATTTCAGCATGTTTAGCATCGTCTGAAAGATCTATAAAGAGATTCAGATGTTCATTTAAGACTTTTGCCCCTAAACTGACGGCTTCATCAGGATACAGTGTTCCATTTGTCCAAATTTCCATCGTTAGCTTGTCGTAATCTGTGATTTGACCAACACGAGTATTCTCTACTGCAAAATTAACACGCTGTACTGGTGTATAAATAGAATCTATAGGAATAACACCAATCGGCTGTTCCTTTGTTTTATATTTATCAGCACCTACATATCCTCTGCCTTTTGTGATTGTTAGCTCTACAAATAATTTACTATTCGCTCCTCCACTTAAAGTAGCAATATGAAGTTCAGGATTCATAATTTCGATATCTGCATCTACTTTAATATCTCCTGCTGTAATAATACCTTCCCCTTCGAACTCAATATAAGCTACTTTTGGGTCTAGGTTATCACTATTGTTGCGAATCGCTACATTTTTAAGGTTTAGTATCAATTCTGTAACGTCTTCCTTTACGCCAGGAATCGTACTAAATTCATGGAGTACACCTTCAATTTTAATACTGCTAATGGCAGCTCCTGGTAAAGAAGAAAGTAATATTCTTCTTAAGGAGTTGCCTAAGGTTGTGCCATAACCTCTTTCTAAAGGCTCAACAACAAAACACCCATATGTTTTGTCTTCATTCATTTCTGTAATCTCGATTCGAGGCTTTTCAAATTCAAACACTCATAAACCCTCCTTTAATTATTCTTTATCTGTTGAGGGTAGTACAATTAGCGTCAAATTACTGTTCTGTACTTGTTATTATTTAGAGTACAACTCAACAATTAATGTTTCTTGTACAGGTACATCAATTTGTTCTCTCGTAGGCAATGCTACCACTTTACCTTGGAATTGATCTAAGTTTACTTCTAACCATTCTGGGAAGATACGTGATGCAGTTGTTTCTACAATATTTTTAATTCCAGTTAAACTTCTGGATTTCTCTTTAACTTCAATAATATCTCCAGGTTTCACTTCGTAAGAAGGAATATTTACCTTTTTACCATTTACAGTAATATGGTTATGACGTACAATTTGTCTTGCTTCTGTCCTTGAACGTCCAAGTCCCATACGATAAACTACGTTATCTAATCGCAATTCTAACACCATAAGTAAATTTTCACCTGTGATACCAGAACGGCGCTCTGCTTCTGCAAAATAATTTCTAAATTGTGTTTCTAAAACACCATAGATTCTTTTTGCTTTTTGTTTTTCTCTAAGCTGTAATCCATACTCAGAAAGTTTTCTTCTTCCTTGCCCATGTTGTCCTGGTGCATAGGGTCTACGGTCAAATCCGCATTTTCCTGTATAACATCTTTCACCTTTTAAGAAAATCTTCATTCCTTCTCTACGACAAAGTCGACAAACGGGACCTATATATCGTGCCATCTTCTTGCACACCTCCTCATTCTATCTATTATACTCTTCTGCGTTTGGGTGGACGACATCCATTATGAGGTACTGGTGTAACATCTTTAATCATAGTTACCTCTAATCCCGCTGCTTGTAGTGCTCGGATCGCTGCTTCTCTACCAGAACCAGGTCCTTTTACTAATACTTCTACTGATTTTAAGCCATATTCCATTGCTGCTTTTGCTGCTGTATCTGCTGCCATTTGTGCTGCATAAGGTGTGGATTTTCTTGACCCTCTAAATCCTAATCCTCCAGCACTTGCCCATGACAATGCATTTCCAACTGCATCTGTTAATGTAACAATAGTATTATTAAATGTTGATTGGATATGTGCCTGACCCCGTTCAACATGTTTCTTGTCACGACGTCTTCTGGTTGTTCTTTTGGCCACTTTCTTTGCCATCTACTTCTTACCTCCTTTATGGGTTATTTTTTCTTATTCGCTATGGTTCGCTTAGGACCTTTTCTTGTCCGAGCATTTGTTTTGGTTTGTTGCCCTCTTACGGGAAGACCTCTTCTATGACGAATTCCTCGGTAGCACCCAATTTCCATAAGACGTTTAATATTAAGAGCTACTTCACGTCTTAAATCTCCTTCTACCATTTGAGTTTTATCAATAATCGCGCGAATATTTGTTACTTCATCATCTGTCAGATCTCGGATACGAGTATCAGGATTGATTCCCGCTTCTGCCAAAATTCTTTTAGAGCTTGCTCTACCAATACCATAGATATAGGTAAGTCCAACCTCTACACGTTTTTCTCTTGGTAAGTCAACACCTGCAATACGTGCCATGGGTATTTACACCTCCTGTATTTGTTCTTTACATAGTTAGAGTTTATTTTAATCTTTGCAGCCGCTTTTTTATTTAGTTGATTGTTCCCAAATAATGATTATATAGCAAATGCTAGGATTATTCAATATTTTTTTTGAATTAACCTTGTTTTTGTTTGTGTCTAGGATTTTCGCAAATCACACGAATTCGACCTTTTCTTCGAATGATTTTACATTTTTCACAGATCGGTTTAACAGATGATCTCACTTTCATCTTAGTAGCTCCTTTCCTTTACCTCACACAAGTCAGTGTTTATTTGGCCTATTTAGATCTCCAAATAATTCGTCCCTTCGTTAAATCATAGGGAGAAAGCTCTACTGTTACTTTGTCTCCAGGTAAAATCCGAATAAAATTCATCCGTAATTTACCACTTATATGAGCTAAAATTTTATGACCGTTTTCTAATTCAACCTGGAACATTGCATTGGGTAGTTTTTCCAACACCGTACCTTCTACTTCTATAACATCATCTTTAGCCAATTTTCAAACCTCCTCCTTAATTTAACTCTTGGCACTCTTCCACTAACTCTATTAAATCTTCCAAATTTTTTCTTATATCCGAATTAGACACTTTCATGCCCTTATTTATCTTTTCTTGGAGATTATCTAATATGGTGTGTGTGATTTGAATATGTTTCCGCTTTTTTTTCTTAGGATTTTCTATCTTACGAAGTTTTCCATCTGCTACGTAGACATATTCATCTTCAACCTCTACCACCACAAACATTTTTCCCCGATCCCGTCCTGCCTTTGAATATACAACTTGACCAATAGTACAATTTTGCATTTTATCACCTCTACTAATGGCCAGGCACTACAGTTAGAAGTTCATAACCTTCTTCTGTAATAGCTACTGTATGTTCATAGTGGGCTGACCACTTTCCATCTCGTGTGACCACAGTCCAGTCGTTGCTTAAAATACGAACTTCGTAGGTTCCTATATTCACCATTGGCTCAATAGCAAGAACCATACCTCTTTCTAGCCGCGGCCCCCTACCTTTAGGTTTATAGTTAGGAATTTGGGGATCCTCATGCATTTCCTGTCCAATTCCATGACCAACAAAATCACGTACGACGGAGAATCCGTGAGGTTCTATATAGTTTTGAATAGCAGCAGAGATCTCATAAAGATGGTTGCCTTCCTTAGCCATTTTCATACCTTCATAAAAGCTTTCCCTTGTTACACGGATCAATTTCTCTGCTTCTTCAGAAATCTGACCGATGCCATGGGTTCTAGCTGCATCTCCATGATACCCACCTATATAAGCTCCTATGTCAATACTGATGATATCTCCTTCTTGTAGCACCCGTTCATCTGGAATACCATGAACAACTTCTTCATTCACCGAAGTACAAATTGAGGCAGGATAGCCATGATAACCTTTGAAAGAAGGTGTTGCTCCTTGGCTTAAAATAAATTGTTCTGCTATCTTATCTAATTCCTTGGTAGTTATACCAGGTCGTAGGGCTTCTTCTAATACTAAATGAGTTTTAGCCACAATTTGACCTGCCAATCGCATTTTTTCAATTTGTTCTTGGGTTTTTATCAAAATTGCCATTAAGCGTTCGCTCCTAATGCTTTCATAATGTTTTGAGTGACTGTTGTTGCAGATTCAGTCCCATCCACTGTTAGGAGGATATGTTGATCGTTATAAAACTGAATCAAAGGTCTTGTTTGCTGGTGATATACTTGAAGACGTTTTGCTACTGTTTCTGCTTGATCATCTTCCCGAATACTCAGTGCTGTTTTGCACCGATCACAGACCCCATCTTCTAAAGGTGGATGATGCTGAATATGATAGGTGTTGCCGCAATTTGGACAAATACGTCTCCCAGTCATTCGAATCATAATATCTTCATCGGGTACATCTACGTTGATGACTGCACGCAATACGTATCCAAGATCTTTCAAAGCCTCAGCAAGGGCATGGGCTTGAACCATGGTTCTCGGAAAACCGTCCAAAATAAAACCTTTTTTACAATCTGGCTGCGCCAAACGATCTTTTACTAAATCTACGACTAATTCATCTGGTACTAATAGACCTTGATCTATATATTCTTTGGCCTTTGCACCTAAATTTGTCTGTTGTTGTATATGCGTTCTTAAAATATCCCCTGTTGAAATATGGGGTATCTGAAATTGATTTGATAAAGCTATTGCTTGTGTTCCTTTTCCTGCACCTGGTGCTCCTAACATAATATAACTCATGAATGATCCTCCTTACTCTTTTTCATTAAGAGTTTAAGAAACCTTTATAATGTCTCATGAGCATTTGTGCTTCTAACTGTTTTACGGTTTCTAAAGCAACCCCAACTACGATCAAAAGGGATGTTCCTCCTATGGAAATATTCATTTTGAAAATAGCTGTAAATACCACAGGGGCTAATGCAATAATAGCAAGGAAAGCTGCTCCAGCTAATGTAATATAGTTCAAGCTTCTTGTTAGATATTCTACAGTAGGTTTTCCGGGTCTAATTCCAGGAACAAATCCACCGCTTTTCTTCATATTGTCTGCTACTTCTATTGGATTAAAAGTAATGGAAGTATAGAAATAAGTAAAGAATAAAATCAAGAGAATATAGAACAGAGCACCAAACCAGTGATTTAAGTTTAACCATTTTAATATCGTTCCCCAGAATCCTGTTGGATTTGCTGTGAAAAACTGTGTAATGGTTGCTGGAAAGGACAGTAAAGACATTGCAAAGATAACTGGGATAACTCCTGCCATATTCACTTTTAAAGGAATATGAGTAGATTGCCCTCCATATACTTTACGCCCTGAAGTTCTTTTTGCGTATTGAACTGCAATTCTTCTTTCTCCTTCTTGGATCAGTACTACAAAAGCAACCATCATTAAAAATAATACAAGTAAGATTGCTGTAGCAACTGGCTTTTCATATTGCAAAAGTGCACCCAATCCTTGAGGAGCTCTTGAGATAATATTTACAAAGATGATAATTGAAATACCATTTCCGATACCTTTTTGTGTGATTTGTTCTCCAATCCACATTAAAAACGCTGTCCCAGCGGTTAAGGATACAATAGCTACAATATAGGACCACAAACCTGGCTGAATAAATAAGCCACCATTTCTAAATCCATAGGTAATCCCAAATGCTTGGATGGCTGCTAGAATAATCGTGGCATAGCGTGTGTATTTCTCGATTTTCTTTTTGCCTTCTTCGCCTTCTTTTTGTAGTTCTTCTAGTTTCGTAATCGCGATGGTTAATAAATTCATGATAATCGACGCATTAATATAAGGGCCGATCCCCATAGCAAAAATAGTCATGTTTTCAAAAGCACCACCAGATAGGGCACCCATAAGACCTAGTACTCCATCTTGATTACTTAAAAAATCTTTTATAACAGAAGAATCCACACCGGGCACAGGGACATGTGCACCCAGTCGGATTACGAAAAACATCAGTAATGTAAATCCTATCTTTTTTCTTAACTCTGGTATCTTAAATGCATTTTTAAGGGTTTTAAACACCTTAAATCACCTCAGCTTTTCCGCCAACGGCTTCAATTTTTTCAATTGCTGTTTTGCTAAAGCTGTTTACTTTTACTGTCAGTTTTTTTGTAAGTTCTCCATTTCCTAAAATTTTCACACCATCTTTAGGATGATTTACAATCCCAGTTTGTTGTAGAACTTCTACAGTAACTTCTGTGCCATCGTCAAATATATTTAATCGATCTACATTGATAACAATAATTTCTTTTGTATTTCGATTATTAAAGCCACGCTTAGGAATTCTACGGTATAGTGGCATTTGGCCCCCTTCAAATCCTGGTCTTACGCCACCGCCGGAACGAGCTTTTTGTCCTTTATGACCTTTACCAGCGGTTTTCCCATTGCCTGAACCATGTCCTCTTCCTCTACGGAATGCTTTTTCCTTGGAACCTGCTGCTGGTTTTAAGTTGCTTAAGTTCATGCTGACACCTCCTTACTCTTATGCTTCTTCTACTTTAACTAAATGTCTTACTTTATCGATCATTCCTCGAATTGCCGGATTATCTTGATGTTCTACGGTTTTGTGCAGTTTCTTTAACCCTAAAGCTTCGATTGTTAAACGTTGTTTAGGTTTTGCACCGATCGTCGATTTTACCAAAGTAATTTTAACTTTACCAGCCATCGACTTTCCCTCCTTATCCTAGTAGCTCTTCTACAGTTTTTCCACGTAGTTTTGCAACTTGTTCTGGTGTCTTTAAGTTTCGTAACCCCTCAATAGTCGCTAAAACAACATTTTGTTTATTGTTAGAGCCTAAAGATTTTGTACGAACATTACGGATTCCTGCTAATTCTAACACCGCACGTGCAGGTCCTCCTGCAATTACTCCTGTTCCTTCAGGTGCTGTTTTAAGTAGTACTTCTGCACTACCAAATTTTCCTAACCAGTCATGTGGAATGCTGTCATTTTCATCTCTAGGAATCGTAATCATTTGCTTAATAGCAGTTTCTTTTCCTTTTCGAATGGCTTCTGGAATTTCTGTTGCCTTACCTAGACCAACGCCAACTCTACCGTTTTCGTCTCCAACAACTACTAAGGCTGAAAAACGGAAGTTACGTCCACCTTTGACTACCTTTGTAACTCTTTTTATTGCTACAACTCGATCTTTAAATTCTTGCTGATCTGAGTCAAACTTACGGTTTCGCATTCTTTTCCCTCCTTGTCTTAAAATTCAAGTCCTGCTTCTCTAGCTGCATCAGCTAAAGCTTTTATTTTACCATGATAAATAAATCCGCCACGGTCAAAGACAATTTCATTAACGCCTTTTTCTTTCGCTCTTTGAGCAATTACTTCTCCAACCAATGTTGCCGCTTCTATATTAGATGTGTTCTTTAGTTTGGATTTAATGTCTGCTTCTAGAGTGGAAGCTGATGCTAATGTATGTCCTTTTGTATCATCAATCACTTGAACATAGATGTGTTTTCCACTTTTAAACACACACATTCTAGGCTTCGCCGCTGTTCCCGTAATACGATGACGCATTCTTTGATGTTTCTTTACTCGAACAGAAGTTCTAGATTGTTTTTTAATCATACGGTTCTCACCCCTTTTTTATTACTTACCTGTTTTTCCTTCTTTACGTCGAATCACTTCATCAACATATTTGATTCCTTTTCCTTTATAAGGCTCTGGTGGTCGTTTGAAACGAATTTCTGCGGCAAATTGTCCTACTTTTTCTTTATCAATACCAGATATGGTAATTTTATTACCTTCTACCACGGATTCAATACCTGCCGGATCTTCCATTTCAACTGGATGAGAATATCCTAAAGAAAGAACCAATTTATTGCCTTGCTTTTGTGCTCTATATCCAACACCATTGATTTCTAATTGTTTACTATATCCGTTTGTTACACCTTCTACCATGTTGGCTACCAATGTTCTTGTTAAGCCATGCATAGCTCTATTTCTTTTCAGATCATTGGGACGTGTAACAACGATTGTATTCTCTTCTACGTCAATATTGATGCCTGTAGGTAATGTCTTTTCTAACGTGCCTTTTGGCCCTTTTACAGTAATCATATTATTTTCTCCAATTTTCAATTCCACACCTGCTGGAATCTCAATTGGTTGTTTACCAATACGTGACATGTTTGCACCTCCTTATTGCTTTTTACCAGATAAATGCGATGACTTCGCCACCGACTTGCTGTTTTCTGGCTTCTTTATCTGTAATCACACCGTTACTTGTTGAAATAATAGCTGTACCTAGTCCTCCTAATACTTTAGGTAATTCATCTTTACCTGCGAATACACGAAGACCTGGCTTAGAAATTCTACGTAAACCTGTAATGATTTTTTCGTTTTTGGTTTTTCCATATTTCAAAGTAATGCGAATGGTTTTTCTGTGTCCATCTTCAATTACTTCATACCCACGAATATATCCTTCCTGGGTCAATATATCTGCAATTGCCTGCTTCATTTTAGAAGCTGGCACATCTACCTTATCATGTTTTGCTATGTTAGCATTTCGAATCCTTGTTAACATATCAGCAATTGGATCACTCATTGTCATGGTAAGTTACCTCCTTCCCTAAATTACCAGCTAGCTTTTTTAACACCTGGTATTTGACCTTTATAAGCTAATTCTCTAAAACAAATTCTGCATACTCCGTACTTTCTTAAATAAGCGTGGGGTCTGCCACAAATACGGCAACGATTATAGGCTCTTGTTGAGTACTTGGGTTCTCTTTGTTGTTTAATTCGCAACGATTTCTTAGCCATCGTATCCCTCCTTTTAGTTGTTTCTAAACGGCATTCCGAACAATCTTAACAGTTCACGTGCTTCCTCGTCTGTTTTAGCAGTAGTCACAATAATTACGTCCATGCCTCGTACTTTATCAATTTTATCGTATTCAATCTCTGGGAAAATGAGTTGTTCTCTAATCCCAAGAGAATAATTCCCACGACCATCAAAGGCATTAGGATTGACTCCACGAAAGTCTCGCACTCGAGGTAATGCTAAATTGATCAAACGATCTGCAAATTCGTACATTCTAGCCCCACGCAAGGTGACTTTACAGCCTACAGGCATCTCTTCACGAAGTTTAAAGTTAGCAATGGATTTTTTTGCTCTCGTCATAATTGGCTTTTGTCCTGCAATCAATTGTAAATCTTGCATTGCGGAGTCTAAAACTTTTACATTTTCCTTAGCTTCTCCAACTCCCATGTTGATTACAATCTTCTCTATTTTAGGAACTTCCATTTTGTTTTTGTATCCAAATCTTTGCATCATTGCATCTACGATTTCATTTTCGTATGTTTCTCTTAATCTCACCAAAGTAAGCTACCTCCTTTCAGAATTAATCAATCATTTCGCCTGTTGATTTTGCTATGCGATGACGGATTTCTTTCTTCTTCCCATCTTTTTCTTCGACAACAACTTTTGTACCTAAACGTGTAGGTTTCCCTTTGTGTAGATACATTACTTTAGCTACATGAATCGGACCTTCTGTCTGAACGATTCCACCTTGGTGCATTGGAGAAGGCTTTGCATGTTTCTTTACCATGTTTACACCTTCTACGATTACTCTGTTGTTTTGTCGATCAACAACTAGCACTTTACCTTCTTTACCTTTATCTTTACCTGACATAACGCGAACAGTATCGCCTTTTTGAATTTTGATCTTCGCCATGTTTTGCACCTCCTTATAGTACTTCTGGAGCCAAGGATAAAATCTTTGTATATTGTTTTTCTCTTAACTCTCTTGCAACAGGGCCGAAAATACGTGTTCCCCTAGGGTTTTTATCTTCTTTAATGATGACTGCTGCGTTTTCATCAAATTTAATATAAGATCCATCTGCACGTCTTGCACCTTTTTTGGTTCGAACGATAACAGCTCTTACGATCTCACCTTTTTTGACAACACCGCCTGGCGTTGCTTGTTTAACAGAAGCAACAATAACATCTCCAATATTTGCATACTTTCGTCCAGTTCCACCTAAAACACGAATACATAAAAGTTCTTTCGCGCCTGTATTATCTGCAACTTTCATTCTACTTTCTTGTTGTAGCATGAGTAGACCTCCTTTCAATCCTGCGGTACATTATTTTGCTTTTTCTAAAACGGATACCAATCTCCATCTTTTATCTTTAGATAGGGGCCGGGTTTCCATCACTTTAACTCGATCTCCGATGCGGCATTCATTGTTTTCATCATGAGCCTTAAGCTTATAGGTTCTTTTTACTATTTTTCCGTATAAAGGGTGCTTGATTGTGCCTTCAACAGCCACAACAATGGTTTTATCCATTTTATCACTCACAACTTTTCCGATTCGTGTCTTTCTTAAATTTCTTTCTGACATGCACGCAGCCTCCTTTCAGTTTTTTTATTTTACTACCATTTTATTCTGGGTCATGATTGTTTGAATACGAGCAATATTTTTACGAACTGCCGCGATTCTTGCTGTGTTATCTAATTGGTTTGTTGCATTTTGGAATCGCAAATTAAATAACTCTTTTTTAGCAGATACTAATTCTGCTTGTAATTCTTCGGTTGATTTTTCTCTTAACTCATCTAGAAATTTATTAACTCTCACTACCATCACCGCCCATTTCTTGTTCTGCTCGTGATACGATTTTACATTTGATGGGTAGTTTATGCATGGCAAGACGCAATGCTTCTCTTGCTGTTTCGTCATCTACCCCTGCCAATTCAAACATAACACGCCCTGGCTTAACAACAGCTACCCAATACTCTGGTGAACCTTTTCCAGATCCCATACGCGTCTCTGCTGGTTTTTGTGTAATGGGTTTGTCAGGGAAAATTTTGATCCAAACTTTTCCCCCTCTTTTAATATATCTTGTCATGGCGATACGGGCTGATTCAATTTGATTTGAAGTAATCCAACCTGGCTCTGCAGCCACTAGACCGTATTCTCCATAAGTAATTGTATTTCCTCTTGTTGCTTGGCCTTTCATTCGTCCGCGGAATTGCTTACGACGTTTTACTCTTTTTGGCATTAACATTAATTATCGCTCCCTTCCTTTTGTGCTTTCTGAGGAAGTATTTCACCTTTGTAAATCCATACTTTTACACCTATTTTCCCATAGGTTGTATTTGCTTCAGCTAAACCATAATCAATGTCTGCTCGTAAAGTTTGTAGTGGAATGGTTCCTTCATTATAATGTTCAGTACGAGCCATCTCTGCTCCACCTAAACGTCCAGAACAACATACTTTAATCCCTTGCGCTCCAGCTTTCATTGTCCTACCCATCGCTTGTTTCATCGCTCTACGGAAAGAAACACGATTTTCTAATTGTAGGGCTACATTTTCTGCTACTAATTGCGCATCTAATTCAGGTCTCTTTACCTCTACGATATTAATCATGATTTTGTTAGTTGTCATCTTTTGTAATTCAGCTCTGAGTTCCTCAATGCTTGAACCACCTCTACCAATGACAATTCCTGGTTTCGCTGTATGAATATGAATTTTAACTCGCTCAGCTGCACGCTCTATTTCAATTCTGGAAATTCCAGCAGTATATAATTTATCTTTAATATAGGTTCTTAATTCATAATCTTCTACCAATAAGTCCGCAAAATCTTTTTCTGCGTACCATCTTGTATCCCATTCTTTAATAACTCCAACTCTTAAACCATGGGGATTTACTTTTTGTCCCATACCTAACCTCCTTATCTCTCATTTAGAATAATAGAAATGTGACTTGTGGGCCGTTCGATGCGAAATGCTCTTCCTTGCGCTCTTGGACGAATTCTTTTTAGTTTTGGTCCTTGATTCGCGAAAGCCTCTTCAATATATAATGCATTAGGATCCATACCTAAGTTGTTTTCCGCATTTGCCATCGCAGATCTTAATACTTTTTCTATAATTCGCGCACCATTTCTTGGCGTATAAGCTAAGATTGCTGCTGCCTCTGCTGCGTTCTTCCCTTTAATTGTATCTAATACAATCTTTGCTTTTGTGGAAGATACCTTTGCATAGGAAACACTTGCATGTGGCCGAGTCTCTCTTTGTACTTTATTTCTTTCTCTTTTTATCTGACTTCTATGTCCTTTTGCCATGAGATAAACCTCCTTTCACTAACTATCTTACTTTAGATCGTTTTTCTGCATCTTTTCCGTGTCCACGATAGGTTCTTGTTAAAACAAACTCTCCTAGTTTATGTCCAACCATATCTTCCGTAATAAAAACCGGAACATGTTTTCTACCATCATGAACAGCTATCGTATGCCCTAGCATTTCAGGGAAAATCGTAGAACGACGTGACCAAGATTTAATAACTTTTTTATCATCTGTTTCATTCATTTTACGGATTTTTTTCAATAAGCTTTCATCAGCAAAGGGTCCTTTTTTCAATGATCTTGCCATGAAAATCCTCCTTCCATCATAGATGTTTTCTTCTATTTCATTAGGTTATTCTCTTCACTTACCTATTGCAATAAAAATCCTACATTTGTGCCTCGAAAGATCTTTTTAAGCTCAAATGTAAAAGATTTTTAGCAATGGGTAATGATTATTTATTTCCACGTTTTCGAACAATGTATTGATTAGATTTTTTGTTTTTCTTACGTGTTTTCAATCCTAAGGCTGGTTTACCCCAAGGTGTCATAGGACTTGGTAGACCAATAGGCGTTTTTCCTTCTCCACCACCATGAGGGTGATCATTGGGGTTCATAACAGAACCACGTACTGTAGGTCTAAAGCCTAAGTGACGTTTACGTCCTGCTTTACCAATGGTTACAAGTTCATGCTCTACATTCCCTACTTGACCAATGGTTGCTCTACAAGTAATCGGTAGCAATCGCATTTCTCCCGACGGAAGACGTACTGTTGCATACTTACCTTCTTTTGCCATAAGTTGTGCAACGTTTCCTGCAGATCGAACCAATTGTCCGCCCTTTCCAGGACGCATTTCAATATTATGAATATGAGATCCCACAGGAATATTCAACATAGGTAATGCATTCCCTACATGAATTTCAGCTTTCTCTCCACTCATTACTTGATCCCCTACTTTTAAGCCAACAGGAGCCAAGATATATCTTTTCTCCCCATCTGCATATTGAAGAAGGGCGATATTCGCTGTTCTATTTGGATCATATTCAATAGATGCTACTGTTGCTGGAATATGATCTTTATTTCTTTTAAAGTCGATGATACGGTATTTTCTTTTTGCCCCGCCCCCACGATGCCGAACAGTAATTTTTCCTTGATTATTTCGTCCAGCTGTTCTTGTTAAAGGCGCCACCAAAGATTTTTCTGGTTTGGTTTTTGTGATTTCTTGAAAATCCAAAGAAGTCATATGCCTTCTGGATGGTGTATAGGGTTTATAGGTTTTAATACCCATCTTCTTCACTCCTTTCAACACAATGTATTTTATTACACGCTCCCACGTGTTTCTTCATAAATACAAACTTTTTATATTATATTACATTCCTTCAAAAAAATCAATCTCTTTACTGTCTTCTGTTAACTTCACGATCGCTTTTTTTGTCTTCGCAGTTTTACCTACGCTCATTCCACGTCGCTTTGTTTTACCTAATTGATTCATGGTGTTTACTTTCTCTACCACAACACCTTCAAACATTTTTTCTATTGCTTCCTTAATTTGAACTTTGGTTGCTTTTGGGTGTACCAAGAAAGTATATTTGCGATCAGCCATAATGTTCATACTTTTTTCGGTGATGACCGGTTTTTGAATAATATCATAATACTTTAAATCTGCCATTATGCGTACACCTCCTCAATTACTGCCACCGCATCCTTTGTCACTACAAAGGTATCGTATTTCAAAATATCATACACATTAATTGTATTGACTAATGATGTTTTTACATTAGGAAGATTTCTGGCAGACAACATCACGTTGTCGTCTTTTTCATTTAATACAATTAAAGCTTTATCTAAATTTAATTGATCTAAGATTTTTTTAAATTCTTTTGTTTTAGCTTGATCTAATTTTAAATCATCTAAAACTATAATTTTACCTAATTCCACTCGACTACTAAGAGCAGATTTTAACGCAAGACGTTTTACCTTTTTATTCAACTTAAATGAATAATCTCTAGGTTTAGGCGCAAATACAACTCCCCCACCTATCCATTGTGGTGAACGAATGGAACCTTGTCTTGCTCGCCCTGTTCCTTTTTGTCTCCAAGGTTTTCTTCCTCCACCCCGTACTTCTCCTCGGGTTTTTGCACTTTGAGTACCTTGTCTATTATTTGCTAAATATTGAACAACTGCTGAGTGCATAACAGCTTCGTTTACTTCAATACCGAATACTGCATCATTCAGCTCAATTTCTCCTACTTGCTGTCCGTTCATATTGTGCACAGCCACTTTTGCCATGGTAATTCCTCCTTCCTTCTTCTATTTTCTTACGCTTTTACGCTATCCTTAATGTAAACAACTGCTTTTTTAGGTCCTGGAATTGCACCTTTTACAAGTAACAGATTGTTCTCTGCATCCACTCGCACAACTTCTAAGTTTTGAACTGTTACATTTTCATTACCCATTTGTCCTGGAAGCTTTTTACCTTTAAACACTCTACCTGGGTAGGATGCTCCTGCCATAGCTCCTGGTGTTCTATGATGTTTAGAACCGTGAGCCATAGGCCCTCTTCCATGGTTATGTCGTTTGATTACACCTTGGAATCCTTTACCTTTAGAAGTACCACTTACATCAATTCGATCTCCAGCTGTAAAGATGTCCACTTTAACCTCTTTACCCGTTTCGTATTCTGATGCGTTTTCTAAACGGAACTCTTTAATATGACGTTTTGGTGTTACGCCCGCTTTATCAAAATGCCCTTTATCAGGCTTATTTGTACGTCTTTCTTTCTTTTCTAGGTATCCTAACTGTACAGCATCATATCCGTCAGTTTCTACTGTTTTCACTTGAAGAACAGTACAAGGACCTGCTTGTAAAACAGTTACAGGAATGAATTTTCCATTTTCATCAAAAATTTGAGTCATTCCTACTTTAGTTGCTAATATTGCTTTCTTCATTCATTACACCTCCTATTAATCTACAGCGGATTGCCTTCGCAATCATCCTAGATGGTTCTATAAAACTATATCACCGCAAGGATTTATTTCTTAGTCATTATTGTTTTACGTCCACTTTAATGTCTACACCAGCTGGTAAGTCTAAACGCATTAATGCATCAACAGTTTTAGATGTAGGTCCTAAAATGTCAATAAGGCGCTTATGTGTTCTTTGCTCAAACTGCTCTCTAGAATCTTTGTACTTATGCACTGCACGCAAAATGGTTACAACTTCCTTTTTAGTTGGTAGTGGTATAGGTCCATTCACTTGTGCACCTGTTTTCTTAGCTGTTTCAATGATTTTTTGAGCTGATTGATCAATGAGACGATGATCATAGGCTTTTAAGCTGATTCTGATCTTTTGATTTGCCATAAGAAAAGTCCCCTCCTTTTCGCATTTTAACTATAGTACGACAAGTGGTGACTGTACACGTATCCGAGTGTATCCTTGTACACATTCCAAACTTTTATAAGCTTGGCTCGATTTGTAGTACAGTGACCTTGTCGCCCGTTTCTAGAACTGGACATTCGCTACGTGGAAATGAATCTTGCGTTAACAAGTAACCTCCCACCTCTTCGCTATCAATGTCACAACAGAAGTAATTATACCTTATTTAACTTTAAAATGCAAGCATCTTTTACAAAAAAAGATGCACCTCTAAAGATGCATCTTTTCCCATTTTTATTGATTACTCAATAATTTCAGCTACTGAACCAGCGCCTACAGTTCTTCCACCTTCACGAATAGCGAAACGAAGTCCTTTTTCCATAGCGATAGGTGCAATCAGTTCAATAGTCATTTCTAAGTTGTCACCAGGCATACACATTTCTACACCTTCTGGTAAAGAAATAACACCTGTTACGTCTGTTGTTCTGAAGTAAAGTTGTGGTCTATAGTCAGAGAAGAAAGGAGTATGACGTCCGCCTTCTTCTTTCTTTAGAACGTAAACTTGAGCTTTGAATTTTGTATGAGGAGTAATGGAGCCAGGTTTAGCTAATACTTGACCTCTTTCGATGTCTTCTCTTTGTACTCCACGTAATAATGCTCCAATATTATCTCCAGCTTGTGCATCGTCTAATAATTTACGGAACATTTCAATTCCTGTTACAACTACTTTTCTAGGTTCTTCAGTAAATCCTACGATTTGTACTTCGTCAGATACTTTAAGAACTCCACGCTCTACTCTACCTGTTGCAACTGTTCCACGTCCTGTAATAGAGAATACGTCCTCTACAGGCATTAAGAAAGGTTTGTCAACATCTCTCTCTGGGTCTGGGATATATGCATCAATTTGTTCAAATAAATCAACGATTTTATCTCCCCACTCAGAATTTGGATCTTCTAATGCTTTAAGTGCAGATCCTGCAACGATAGGCGTATCATCACCTGGGAAATCATATTCGGAAAGTAATTCACGAATTTCCATTTCTACTAATTCTAATAATTCTTCGTCATCTACCATATCGCATTTGTTCATGAAAACAACGATATATGGTACACCTACTTGACGGGATAAAAGAATGTGCTCACGTGTTTGAGGCATAGGACCATCAGCTGCAGAAACAACAAGGATAGCACCATCCATTTGAGCTGCACCTGTAATCATGTTTTTAACATAGTCAGCGTGACCTGGGCAGTCTACGTGTGCGTAGTGACGGTTAGGTGTTTCATATTCAACGTGAGATGTAGAAATTGTGATTCCACGCTCTCTCTCTTCAGGTGCTTTGTCAATGCTGTCATAGGACATAGCTCCACCTGTACCAAATCTAGCGTTTAATGTAGCTGTGATTGCAGCTGTTAATGTTGTTTTTCCATGGTCAACGTGTCCAATTGTTCCAATATTCACGTGTGGCTTATTTCTTTCAAATTTAGCTTTTCCCATTGAATTTTCCTCCTTTGGTTTTGGATAAAATATATTTTTATATAGTATCGACTCAACTTACATTATAGTGAATCTACCATTCTTTTGCAAGTGTTTTCATGCTTTTATTCGATTGCTTTCCCTGCTAAAACCTTCTCTTGAATGCTTTTTGGAACTTCTTCATAATGATCAAACTGCATGGTGTAAGTTCCTCTTCCTTGGCTCTTTGAACGAAGATCTGTTGCATAGCCAAACATTTCAGATAGAGGTACATAAGAATGAATCAATTGAACAGTTCCTCTAGGTTCCATTCCTTCAATACGTCCTCTTCTAGAGTTAATATCTCCAATAACATCACCCATATAATCTTCAGGTACTGTTACGTCTACTTTTACGATAGGTTCTAAAAGAACAGCATCACCTTTTCTCATAGCTTCTTTGAAAGCCATAGAACCAGCAATTTTAAATGCCATCTCCGAGGAGTCAACCTCATGGTAAGATCCATCGTACAAACTAGCGCGAATTCCAAGAACTGGATATCCGCCTAAAACACCACTTTGCATCGCTTCTTGAATTCCATTATCAACTGCTGGAACATATTCTCTCGGAACAGATCCACCCACAGTTTTGTTTTCAAATTCATAAGTGCTTTCAGCATTTGCATCCATAGGTGTAAAAATAACTTTACAGTGCCCATATTGTCCACGTCCACCAGATTGTCGGATGAATTTTCCTTCTACATCCACTTCTTTACGAATGGTTTCTTTATAAGCAACCTGTGGCTTACCTACGTTAGCCTCTACTTTAAATTCACGAAGCAAACGATCTACGATAACCTCAAGATGTAGTTCTCCCATTCCCGCAATAATGGTTTGACCTGTATCAGCATTTGTATAAGTTTTAAATGTTGGATCTTCTTCTGCTAATTTAGCTAATGCAATTCCCATTTTTTCTTGTCCTGCTTTTGTCTTAGGCTCAATAGCTACTGAAATAACAGGTTCTGGGAACACCATAGACTCTAGAATAACAGGGTGATTCTCATCACACAAAGTGTCTCCTGTTGTTGTAATCTTAAGTCCAACAGCTGCTGCAATATCTCCTGCATAAACACGATCAATTTCTTCACGTGTATTGGCATGCATTTGAAGAATTCGTCCAATTCTTTCTTTTTTGCCTTTAGTAGAGTTTAGCACATAGGAACCAGAGTTAACAGCTCCTGAATAAACTCTAAAGAAAGCTAATTTCCCAACAAAGGGATCTGTCATAATTTTGAATGCTAAAGCAGAAAAAGGTGCATCATCTGAAGAAGGTCTTGTTACTTCTTCGTCTGAATCAGGTAAAACTCCTTTGATATCTGGTACATCTGTAGGGGCTGGCATATACGCAATAACTGCATCCAGTAATCTTTGTACCCCTTTGTTACGATAGGCAGTACCACAAAGTACGGGAATGATAGCAACGCTAAGCACCGCTTTACGAAGACCTTCTTGCAATTCCTGTACAGTTAGTTCTTCGCCCTCTAAATACTTCATCATCAATTCTTCATCTGTTTCAGCAATAGCTTCAATCATTGCTGTTCTGTACTCTTCTGCTTGATCTGCCATATCTGCAGGTATGTCAGTTTCTTCCATGTTTTGTCCTAAATCATCTTTATAGATGAAGGCTCTCATGGTCATTAAATCGATAATTCCTACGAAATCATCTTCTGCCCCGATAGGCAATTGAATAGGTACAGGATTTTTTCCTAATCTTTCACGGATCATATCGACAACATTAAAGAAATCTGCACCTACGATATCCATCTTGTTAACAAATGCCATTCTTGGTACATGGTATTTGTCAGCTTGGCGCCATACAGTTTCTGATTGGGGTTCTACTCCACTTTTTGCGCAAAATACCCCGACAGCACTGTCAAGTACACGGAGAGATCTTTCTACTTCTACAGTAAAGTCCACGTGGCCCGGCGTGTCAATAAGGTTAATTCTATGATTTTGCCATTGACATGTGGTTGCTGCAGAAGTAATGGTGATTCCTCTTTCTTGTTCTTGCTCCATCCAGTCCATTTGGGCAGACCCATCATGAGTCTCCCCTAATTTATGTGTTCGCCCGGTGTAGAACAAAATCCTTTCAGATAAAGTTGTCTTTCCTGCATCGATATGCGCCATGATCCCAATATTCCTTGTTTTTTCCAATGGGAATGCTCTGGCCAAAATAATTCCTCCTCTTGTTTTAACACTGGTCTAGTTTTTTGAAACTTACCATCTATAGTGAGCAAATGCTTTATTCGCTTCTGCCATTTTGTGTGTTTCTTCCTTCTTTTTCACTGATGCACCTGTGTTGTTGGCTGCATCCATGATTTCAGCAGCAAGACGATCAACCATTGTTCTTTCGCCTCTTTTTCTTGTATATAATACAAGCCAGCGTAATCCTAATGCTTGTCTTCTTTCAGGTCTAACTTCCATAGGTACTTGGTAAGTTGCCCCTCCTACTCGCCTTGCTTTTACTTCTAATACAGGCATAATGTTGTTCATCGCTTCTTCAAACACTTCTACTGCATCCTTGCCTGTTTTTTCTGCTACCTTTTCAAAAGCACCATAAACGATCTTTTGGGCTGTTCCCTTCTTACCATCTAACATGACATTGTTAATTAACTTTGTCACAACTTTGCTTTTGTATATAGGGTCTGCAAGAACTTCTCTTTTTTGCACATGTCCTTTTCGTGGCACGTTGCTTCCCTCCTTAATAATGAATTAATTCAACGGTACTCGTACAATAATTTGTACGTTCGTGCACAAGTACGACTCAGATTTGCAAAGCCAAGGAAATCTTTTATAGATCTTCTTGGTCCTTGCAATCTAATCGTAATATACGTATCTATATAATCCTGCAACCTACAGGTGATACTCCTATATAACGAGGTGGTACCTGGCACTATACTATTGTTATTTTTTTGCTGCTTTTGGTTTTTTCGCTCCATACTTAGAACGGCTTTGTTGACGATTAGCTACGCCAGCAGTGTCTAGTGCACCTCTTACAATATGATAACGTGTTCCAGGAAGGTCTTTTACTCTACCTCCACGGATAAGTACCACGCTATGCTCTTGTAAGTTATGCCCTTCACCTGGGATATAAGCTGTTACTTCAATTCCGTTTGTTAAACGTACCCTTGCAATTTTTCTAAGAGCAGAGTTAGGTTTTTTAGGTGTTGCAGTTCTTACACCTGTACAAACTCCTCTTTTTTGTGGAGAAGACAAATCTGTACTTCTTTTTTTCAAGGAGTTAAAGCCTTTTTGCAGTGCGGGTGAATGAGATTTTTTCTCAATCGTTTTTCTTCCTTTTCTCACCAGTTGATTAAAGGTTGGCATTCCTTACACCTCCATTTCTTTTAATATCGCTGCGGTTGCAGTTTGTACTTCTACTTGGCAATGATCTCCTAATTCTTTCATAGTTTCTACCATGATAATAGGGATCTGCCTGTGATTTGCAGACTCTTTTATTTTGTTGGTAATATGCGGTTGGGCATCTTGAGCAATGTAAATAACCTCTACCAACTCATTTTGTATTGCTCGTAAAGTCTGCTTTATACCCACCACTTTTGGTTGGGTGTGTAAACGATGCATCATAAATCCCCCTTCAGGTTCATTTCTATGACGGTAATAAAATACACACTGAAGCATTCTATCATTTCAAGCGCTATTTGTCAAGATTTATTCTTCTTCACTAGAAATCTCTTTTTCTTCTTGGGCCTCAATGCTCACATTTCGATACCTTTGCATTCCTGTACCTGCTGGGATTAACTTCCCGATAATAACATTTTCTTTTAGCCCAATCAGTGGATCTTTTTTCCCTTTAATAGCAGCTTCAGTAAGAACACGAGTAGTTTCTTGGAAGGATGCTGCTGATAAGAAAGAGTCCGTTGCTAAGGAAGCCTTCGTAATTCCTAGTAGTACTTCTTTCCCTTCTGCTTCTTCCAATCCCTGTTCTCTCATTTTTTGATTTTCCTCTTCATAAGTCATACGATCAATTAAGCTACCAGGTAATAGATGAGTGTCTCCACTTTCTTCTAGTTTGATTTTCTTCAACATTTGACGAACAATAACTTCAATATGTTTATCATTAATATCTACCCCTTGTAAGCGATATACCTTTTGAACCTCTTGAATCATGTAGTCTTGGACACCCCGTAGACCTTTAATTTTTAGTATATCATGAGGATTGACACTTCCTTCTGTCAGCTCATCTCCCGCTTCAATGATTTGATCATGGTAGACAGTAATTCTAGAGCCGTAAGGAATCAAATATGCCTTTGATTCACCAGTCTCATCATTCGTTACAATAACTTCTCGTTTTTTCTTTGTGTCGTTGATCTCTACTCGGCCTGCAAATTCGGATACAATCGCCAGGCCTTTTGGTTTTCTAGCTTCAAATAACTCTTCTACCCTTGGCAAACCTTGAGTAATATCGTCTCCTGCAATTCCTCCCGTATGGAAAGTACGCATCGTCAACTGTGTTCCTGGCTCTCCAATAGACTGGGCAGCGATAATTCCAACCGCTTCACCTACTCGAACTGTACGTCCTGAAGCCATATTAGCACCATAGCACTTAGAACAAATACCTACCTTACAACGGCAAGTCAGTACAGAACGAATTAATACTTTCTCTATACCTGCTGCAATAATAGCTTTTGCTTGATCAAGAGAAATCATAGTATCCGCTTCTACAATTACCTGATCCGTCTCAGGATGTCTAATCTCTAAAATAGACCAACGTCCGATAATACGATCTTGTAAAGGTTCAATAACTTCATTGCCTTCTTTAAAAGCTCTAACCCACATACCAGGTACTTCATGACCATCATAGCCTACATGACTAGTACAGTCCATTTCACGAATAATAACATCCTGGGAAACATCTACCAATCGTCTGGTTAGGTATCCAGAGTCTGCTGTTCGAAGAGCGGTATCCGCCAATCCTTTTCTAGCTCCGTGAGCTGAAATAAAGTATTCAAGTACATCTAGACCTTCTCTAAAGTTTGACTTAATAGGCAATTCAATTGTTCTTCCTGAAGGACTGGCAATTAATCCACGCATTCCCGCAAGTTGTTTAATCTGGCTCTGTGATCCACGAGCTCCTGAATCAGCCATCATATAAAGATTATTATAACTATCTAGATTATTCAACAACGCTTCTGTAATTTTATCATTGGCATTGTTCCAGGCTTCAATGACCTTGATATATCTTTCTTCATCTGTCATTAAACCACGTCTAAAATGACGAGTAACACGCTCTACGTTTTCTTCTGCTTCTTTTAGATATTCTGGTTTTTCCTCAGGAATTACCATATCAGATACCGAAATAGTGGTGGCTCCTATAGTAGAATAATGGAATCCTAAATTTTTGATATTATCAAGAACAATGGCTGTTGTTGTTCCGCCATGTCGGTTGATACAAGCATTAAGGACACGACCTAGTTGTCTTTTCCCAACTAGAAAATCTACCTCATATAAAAGTTGATTTTCTTCAATACTACGATCAACAATACCAATGTCTTGAGGAATGGCCTCATTAAAAAGAATTCTTCCAACAGTAATATCTATAATTTTTGATTTTTGTTGTCCATCAATTTCTAAGGTTCTTTTTACCTTAATTTTAGCATGTAGCGATATTTCTTTATTTTCATAGGCTAAAATAGCTTCATTAGCATCTTTGAAAATCCGTCCTTCTCCCTTTTCCCCTTCTTTTTGAATGGTTAAGTAATAGATACCAAGAACCATATCTTGTGAAGGTACAGCAACGGGATCACCATCTGAAAGTTTTAATAAGTTATTTGGTGATAGTAGTAAAAATCGGCATTCTGCTTGAGCTTCTACAGATAGAGGTACGTGAACCGCCATTTGGTCACCGTCAAAGTCTGCATTATAAGCAGTACATACTAAGGGATGTAGCTTAATAGCTCGACCTTCTACTAATACAGGTTCAAATGCTTGAATTCCTAAACGGTGAAGGGTAGGGGCTCGGTTTAACATAACTGGATGTTCTTTAATAACTTCTTCAAGGACATCCCATACTTCTGGTTGTAATCTTTCTACCATTCTCTTGGCAGATTTAATATTATGCGCCTGTCCTTCTTCTACTAACTTTTTCATAACAAAAGGCTTAAATAGCTCAATAGCCATTTCTTTAGGAAGCCCGCATTGATAAATTTTTAGTTCAGGTCCAACAACAATAACAGAACGCCCAGAGTAGTCAACACGTTTTCCTAACAAGTTCTGACGGAATCGTCCTTGTTTTCCTTTTAGCATATCTGATAGAGATTTAAGCGGACGGTTTCCTGGCCCCGTAACAGGACGTCCTCTACGCCCATTATCAATTAAAGCATCTACAGCTTCTTGGAGCATTCTTTTTTCGTTCCTTACTATGATATCTGGCGCACCTAAATCCAATAATCTTTTCAATCGGTTATTCCTGTTGATCACTCGCCTATATAAATCATTTAGATCCGATGTTGCAAAACGACCACCATCTAATTGCACCATAGGACGCAAATCGGGTGGTATCACAGGGATTACATCTAGGATCATCCAATCCGGACGATTCCCAGAAAGCAAAAATGCTTCTACAACTTCTAATCGTTTAATAATACGAATTCGTTTTTGTCCTGTGGTTTCCCTTAGCGCCTTTTTAAGCTCGATTGATTGTGCCTCTAAATCAATATTATTGAGCAGCTCTTGTACTGCCTCTGCTCCCATTCCTACACGAAATTGGGCACTCTCATATTTTTCACAAGCTTCCCTATATTCTTTTTCTGTTAAAAGCTGTTGATATTGTAGTCCTGTGCTACCAGGATCCAAAACAATATAAGAAGCAAAATAGAGTACCTTTTCTAGTGATCTTGGAGACATATCCAAAATCAATCCCATTCGGCTAGGAATTCCTTTAAAATACCAAATGTGAGAGACTGGGGCCGCTAGCTCAATATGCCCCATTCTTTCCCGCCTTACTGTGCTTTTCGTTATCTCTACTCCACAACGATCACAAACAATTCCTTTATAACGAATGCGTTTGTACTTTCCACAATGGCATTCCCAGTCTTTGCTCGGGCCGAAAATTCGCTCACAAAACAATCCATCTCTCTCTGGTTTTAGAGTTCGATAGTTAATGGTTTCAGGCTTTTTAACCTCTCCCTTTGACCATTCGCGAATTTTTTCTGGTGAAGCTAATCCTATTTTAATGGAATCAAAATACATCGATTGTTCCATAGTATTCATATTGGAATCGCCCCTTTCCTAACTCAAATCATCGTTAAATAAATCATCGTCATCCTCTTCTGGATCATCTTCTAAAAATAGTTCGTCATCAGAAGGTCCTTCTTCCTCTTCTTCTTCTTCCAGCTCTGTGAATTCTTCCTCGACTTCTATTTCCATGATTCCACGGGCAACTATATCTCCATCTTCGCGCCCTTCAATATTCACCACTAAATCATCTATGTCATCGGTGGATTCTTGAATTTCTATTTCTTCTTCCGTATCCGTAAGAACTTTTACATTTAACGCAAGAGATTGTAGCTCTTTTAATAATACTTTAAAGGATTCAGGTATTCCAGGCTCTGGAATATTCTCACCTTTTACAATGGCTTCATAAGTTTTTACCCGTCCAACTACATCATCAGACTTTACGGTCAATATTTCTTGTAATGTATAGGCGGCACCATATGCCTCTAATGCCCATACCTCCATCTCTCCAAAACGTTGACCTCCAAATTGAGCCTTTCCTCCTAAAGGTTGTTGTGTTACTAAGGAGTAAGGTCCTGTAGAACGAGCATGGATCTTATCATCTACCAAGTGATGTAGCTTGAGGTAGTGCATATATCCAACGGTAACAGGGCTATCAAATTCATCTCCTGTCCGTCCATCTCGAAGAAGGATTTTTCCATCTCGATTAATAGGAACACCTTTCCATTTGATACGTTCTTCTTTTCGATCATCTAAATACTGGTATACCTCTTCATCCAGTTCAGATTTCCATCGTTGTGAGAACTCATCCCAATCTAGATTAGCATAATCATTAGCCAATTCTAGGGCATCCATAATATCAATTTCTGATGCTCCATCAAAAACAGGTGTTGCAATATTGAAACCTAGGGCTTTTGCTGCTAATCCCAAGTGCACTTCTAAAACTTGACCAATATTCATCCGTGAAGGAACGCCCAAAGGATTAAGCACAATATCTAATGGCTCTCCATTTGGTAGGAAAGGCATATCTTCTGCTGGTAATATACGAGAAATAACCCCTTTATTCCCGTGACGTCCTGCCATCTTATCCCCTACAGAAATCTTTCTTTTTTGTGCAATATAGCAACGAACCAACTGATTCACTCCCGGAGAAAGTTCATCTCCATTTTCCCTTGTAAAGACCTTGACATCCACAATAATTCCTGCTTCACCATGAGGCACACGCAAAGATGTATCTCGAACCTCTCTGGCCTTTTCTCCAAAAATAGCACGCAGCAATCGTTCTTCTGCCGTTAACTCCGTTTCACCTTTTGGTGTTACTTTTCCTACTAAAATATCCCCCGCTTGTACTTCTGCACCAATACGGATAATTCCACGTTCATCCAAGTCCCTTAATGCATCTTCTCCAATATTAGGGATATCTCTAGTAATTTCTTCAGGACCTAATTTTGTATCTCTAGCTTCTGACTCATATTCTTCAATATGAATAGAAGTATAAACATCATCTTGTACCAGTCGTTCACTAATTAAAATAGCATCCTCAAAGTTATACCCTTCCCAAGTCATAAACCCAATAAGGGGGTTCTTACCAAGAGCAATTTCTCCTTGGTCCGTAGATGGTCCATCTGCGATTACATCACCAGCTTTTACAATTTCACCTTGGTCCACGATAGGACGTTGGTTAATACAGGTTCCCTGGTTGCTACGCATAAACTTTAGCATTTTGTACGTATCTCTTGAACCATCCTCTGCTTTTATCACAATTTGATTGGCTGTTACTTTTTCGATAACTCCATCTCGCTTGGCAATAACAGCAACACCTGAATCCTTTGCCGCTTTATATTCCATTCCAGTTCCAACGATGGGTGATTCTGTTCGTAGCAATGGAACTGCTTGTCTCTGCATGTTAGATCCCATCAGCGCTCGGTTAGCATCATCATTTTCTAAGAAAGGAATCATAGAAGTTGCAACAGAAAAAATCTGTTTTGGAGAAACGTCCATTAAATCAATTTGATTAGCATCAACTTCAAAAATCTCTTCTCTAAAACGACCGCTGACACGCCTATTAACAAAAGCTCCACTTTCTGTTAAAGGTTCGTTAGCTTGTGCCACTCGGTAATTTTCTTCCTCATCTGCCATTACATAAACAACTTCCTCAGTAACAACTGGGATCGCCTGTGACTTATCTACTTTACGATAAGGAGATTCAATAAACCCGTATTCATTAATGCGGGCAAAGGTTGCTAGTGAGTTGATCAGACCAATATTGGGGCCCTCCGGCGTTTCAATTGGACACATACGACCATAATGAGAGAAGTGAACGTCTCGAACTTCAAAGCCTGCACGTTCTCTAGATAATCCTCCAGGCCCTAAAGCGGAAAGTCTTCTTTTATGTGTCAACTCTGCTAATGGATTGGTTTGGTCCATAAATTGGGATAATTGTGAGCTACCAAAAAACTCCTTTATAGAAGCTGTAACGGGTCTAATATTAATAAGCCCTTGCGGTGTAATGGAGTCCATATCTTGAATGGTCATGCGTTCTCTAACAACTCTCTCCATTCTTGATAAACCAATGCGGAATTGATTCTGCAATAGCTCACCAACAGCTCGTATTCTTCTATTACCTAAGTGATCAATATCATCTCTGTGTCCTATTCCATATTCTAAATGAATATTATAATTAATAGAAGCCATAATATCTTCAAATCGAATATGCTTAGGAATTAAACGTGAAATATTCTTTTTAATTTCCTTTTTTAATTCTTCAGGATCTTTAAACGTTTCCATAAGCTCTTGCAAAACAATGTAGCAAACTCGTTCTTTAATCCCAAACTCTTTTGCATCAATGTCTACATGTTTTTCAATGTCAACAACTTGATTACTTAAAATTCGAACCCTTCGGTCCTCTACTTGTACCCAAACATGAGAAACCCCTGTATCTTGAATCTCATCTGCTAGTTCTAATGATACCTTTTGCCCAGCTTCTGCTATAATTTCTCCTGTACTTGGATCTACTACATGTTCAGCTAATACACAATCACGTATTCTATTTCTAAGAGCCAATTTTTTGTTGAATTTATACCGACCCACTTTGGCTAAATCATATCGCTTAGGATCATAAAACATGCTATTAAGCAGTGATTCTGCACTTTCTACTGTTGGAGGCTCTCCAGGACGAATACGTTTATAGATCTCTATTAATCCTTCTTCATGGGTTTTGGTATTATCTTTCTCGATACTGGCCATAATTTTGGGCTCTTCTCCAAAGAGCTGAATAATTTCAGCATCACTACCCACTCCTAAAGCACGGATTAAAACAGTAATAGGTATTTTTCTTGTCCGATCTACACGAACACTGAAAATATCATTAGAGTCTGTCTCGTACTCTAACCAAGCACCACGATTTGGAATAACCGTAGCCGTAAATAGTTGTTTTCCTACTTTATCAAAGCTTAAATCATAATAGATACTTGGAGATCTGACTAACTGGCTTACAATGACCCGCTCAGCTCCATTGATGATAAACGTTCCATTATCTGTCATGAGAGGAAAATCGCCCATAAAGATTTCTTGTTCTTTAATCTCATCTAGTTCTTTATTGTGCAAACGAACTTTTACACGTAAGGGGGCTGCATATGTAGCATCACGTTCCTTACATTCTTCAATGGAATATTTAGGCTCTCCATCTAAAGAAAAGTCAATAAACTCTAACACTAGATTCCCACTGTAATCAGTGATGGGGGAAATGTCCTGAAAAACTTCTTGAAGCCCTTCTCCTAAAAACCAGTCATATGAATTTTTTTGCACTTCAATGAGATCTGGCATTTCTATGACTTCTTTCATTCTTGCATAACTCATACGTATGCCTTTTCCTGCCTTTACAGGACGGATCCTATTTTTCTCCATACTGTTGTTTCACCCCTTGGAAAATTTTATGCTTTATACAGTTGCATTTATTTCGAAGCGTAGCATAATAAATCTACATCTTTTTAAGGCAATAGATTTATAAGCCGCTACAAGATAAGTGCAAAGAATGCACTTTTTTAAAAATGAGCAAAAAACTTATCTTATTGCAAGCAAGACAAAATTTTCTTGCTCAATATAAAGGCCATAGTAAATATGCCCTTGTTTGCTTAAGATTGGTTCAGAAAATTACATTCTGTCAAAAGAAATGTATAAATTTGTCCGTATATATTGTCAATTGTCGTACGATATGTTATACTAAATATAATACAATAGAGAAAATGGCATTCTTGTCTATGAATGCATTATAAAATGTTAGCATAATTAAAAAGACCTGTCAAGGTCTTTTTAATTATTGTCAAAAAATCTCCTACTAAAATAGGAGATTTTTTTATTATTTTAATGTTACTTTTGCGCCTACTTCTTCTAATTTAGTTTTAATAGATTCAGCTTCTTCTTTAGGTAATCCTTCTTTCACCATTTTAGGTGCGTTGTCTACTAAATCTTTTGCCTCTTTAAGTCCAAGACCTGTGATTTCTCTAACAACTTTGATTACTTTAATTTTTTGAGCGCCTGCGTCAGTTAACTCTACATCGAAATCTGTTTTTTCTTCTTCTGCTGCTCCTGCTCCTGCTGCTCCTCCTGCTGCTACCATTACACCTGCTGCAGCAGATACACCAAATTCTTCTTCACAAGCTGTTACTAACTCGTTTAATTCCATTACGCTTAATTCTTTTACTGCATCAACAATTTCTTGAATTGATAATTTTGCCATGGTATCTACACCTCCGAATTTTCATATGATTTTTTATTATATACTTTTACTCTGTTGCGGTTTCTCCGCCTTCTTGTTGTTTCTCTGCAATGGCATTAATCACACGTGCAAAAGATGCCATAGGTGATTTAAAGCTGCCAAGTAATGTGGAAAGTAATTGATCTTTGGGAGGAATCTTAGCAACCTTCTTAATTCCAGCCTCATCATATAGACGACTTTCTACAACCCCTGCCTTAAATTCTAAAGCTTTATATTTTTCCGCTACTTCATTTAAGATTCTAGGACCTGTTGTAGGATCATCATAACTAATCGCAATTGCTGTAGGGCCTGCTAAAAATTCTTTTAAAGGTTCCATATCAGTTCCTTCAATTGCAAAATTAAGCATTGTATTTTTGTAGACCTTATATTCTACGTTGCCTTCACGCAATTTTTTTCGAAGTTCTGTATCTTGCTCTACAGTTAAACCTCTATAGTCAAGTAATACTGCCGATTGAGCTTCACTTAACTTATCTTTAATCTCGTTAATAATAACTTGCTTTTGTTCTATTTTCGCCATGCCATCCACCTCCTTCATTTTTTCCAATAAAAAACCTCGATGTACGTAGACAGCGAGGTTTATATGCCCATAAATCATTTAAGATTTTTTTAGAAACATATACCTCGGTAGGTTGTATCGTTATGCCTCAGGCACCTACTGTCTACGGTATCAATATTCTTTTTGAATTACTTACGCTATTATATATAAGTTATTTGACTTTGTCAATACCTTATTTCTCCATTAAACGTAGTGGATTGATTTTTACTCCAGGACTCATAGTGGAAGAAATGGAAACACTTCTTAAATATTGTCCTTTTGCCGCTGCGGGTTTCGCTTTAATAATCGCATCTACTAGTGTTTTGAAGTTCTCAGACAATTTTTCAGTACCAAAAGAAACTTTACCAATAGCTACGTGGATAATATTACTTTTATCTAAACGATACTCCACTTTACCAGCTTTAATTTCTTCTATAGCTTTCGCTACATCCATGGTTACTGTTCCTGATTTTGGGTTTGGCATTAAACCTTTAGGTCCAAGCACTCGCCCAAGTCGTCCTACAACACCCATCATATCTGGTGTGGCAACAACGACATCAAATTCCATCCAACCATCATTTTGAATTTTAGGAATGAGGTCTTCGGCACCTACAAAATCTGCACCAGCCGCTTCTGCTTCTGCTGCCTTATCACCTTTAGCAAATACAAGTACACGTACAGATTTACCTGTCCCGTGTGGTAGAACAACTGCTCCACGCACTTGTTGGTCTGCATGTCGACTGTCAACACCAAGTCGAATATGCGCTTCTACTGTTTCATCAAATTTGGCCTTCCCTATTTGTTGTATTAACTCAATCGCCTCATTTGGATCATAAGCTTTATTTCTTTCTACCAATTTGGTAGCTTCGTTATATCTTTTTCCTCTTTTCACAAGTATAACCTCCTTTGTGGTATTGTCGGGGATGCAAACACCCTCCCACGAATGTATAACCTTTTTAAAATTAATCTTTGATTGTAATACCCATGCTTCTTGCTGTACCTTCTACCATGCTCATGGCTGCCTCTACAGTAGCTGCATTTAAATCGGGCATTTTTAATTCGGCGATTTTTCTAACTTCTTCTCTGGAAATTGTGGCTACTTTTGTTTTATTAGGTGTCCCAGATCCAGATTCAATTTTACATGCTTTTTTAAGTAAAACTGCTGCCGGGGGAGTTTTCGTGATAAAAGTAAAACTTCTATCTTGATAAACACTAATCACAACAGGAATAATCATTCCAGCTTGTGATGCTGTTCTTTCATTAAACTCTTTTGTGAATGCCACAATATTAACACCGTGTTGCCCTAACGCAGGTCCAACCGGTGGCGCTGGTGTTGCTTTTCCAGCAGGGATTTGTAATTTTATCATTCCAGTAACTTTTTTCGCCATTGTAAGCGCACCTCCTGAATAAATGTGGTATTTGCGGGAATTTCCCTCCCACTCATCAAGCAATATTACATTTTGTTATGATCCAAATGACACGAGTCATTGCTATACTTTTTGAATCTGATCAAAATCCAGCTCTACAGGCGTGTCCCGCCCAAACATGGATAACCGAACAATAACAGTTCGCTTGTGTAGATGGATTTCTTTGACGATACCAATGGAGCTTTCAAAGGGTCCTCGAACCACCTTGACTGCATCTCCAACTTCTAGATCTATTTTTGTGGTTGTCATGTCGATCCCCATGGCTAGAACTTCTGTTTCAGATAAAGGGACAGGCTTAGATCCAGGACCTACAAACCCTGTAACTCCTCTAGTATTACGAACTACATACCATGTGTCGTCATTCATATGCATTTTGATCAAAACATAACCCGGAAACACTTTACGCTGTACAGTTTTGCGCTTCCCGTTCTTTTCTTCTACTGAATCTTGCATGGGAACAACTACTTCAAGAATTTGATCTTGCATGTTACGATTTTCAATAATTTTTTCGATATTGGCTTTCACCTTATTCTCATATCCAGAATAAGTATGTACCACATACCATTTAACCTGTTCCGACATAATACCATCCTTTACATCCATTATCTATCGAACGATCAGATGAATCCCTGTACCTATTACAAAATCCATGACGGAAATTATAACACCTACAAGAACTGATAAAACAATGACAGTTGTTGTTTGTTTCAATAACGTTTGACGATTGGGCCAAATAATCTTTTTAAATTCTGATTTGAATCCTTTGTAGAACTTTTGTACCGAATTGTTATCTGCCATAGGCTCACTTCCCCTCCCAAGGTATTTATACTTTTTTACTTGGTTTCCCTGTGTGCTGTATGGGTTTTGCAAAACTTACAAAACTTTTTCGTTTCCAAACGATCCGGATGGTTTTTCTTGTCTTTTGTTGTATGATAATTTCTTTGCTTGCATTCTGTACAAGCTAAAGTAATTTTGGTTCGCACAACTTCCACCTCCACTGAATAAAATTTGCTGATTAAAAATGGGCATAAAAAAAAGACCCGCTTAACTCTATCCACTATATCATAAGGATTTTAGAAAGTCAAGGTCTTTTTGGTGGTTGCTTTTTATAAATTTTTGCCACATAATCAGGGCTATACTGGACTTGGCGCAATCGCTCATGCATTTGTTTCATCTGTTTTTGCATCAACTCTTTTATCTGTTTTTCCTCTTTATAAATCAATTGCATCAAATCCGTAATTTGACCAATCACCTGCTGAAGCTTTTGGATTTCTGCCCCATATATAGAGCTTTCTGTTACAATTAAATCCCGTAGTTGCTGATATTTTTGCATGAACTCATGATCAATAACTTGAATTTCTTCCATCACTTTCTGCTTCTTTTTCACTAATTCATGAAAATGGGCTTCTTTCGATTGTTCTAATACCACTCTTTGGCCCCTCGTTAACTTTACTACTTCTTGTAACTCCTGTGCCTTTTGTTTTAAAAGATCATATAGAGAATCAAGTTGGGCCCGAATAAATTCTTTATTCATTCACAATTGCTTGAGCCATCGGCCTTTTTTTAGCCAATTGCATTGCTTCTTTCCATGTATCTCTTAATTCTTTTAAAAGCCCACGAACTTCTTCCATGATTTCTTTATCTTTTTGAATATTTCCTTCAACTGTTCTTCTATATAAATAATCATATAAGAGAACAAAACTTTCCGATATTTCATACTGGTCATCTAAAGATAATTGAAATTCTTGAATGATGTCTTGTACACGCATATTTAAAACATGAGCGGCTTCAAAATCTTTATCTTCTAAAGCTTTAATATTTTGGTTGCAAAATTTCAAAGCACCATCATAAAGCATAAGAGTTAACTCTTCTTTTGTTGCTGTTAGTATCGCATTATTTCTATATGTCTGATAAGGATTATTAGGTATCATTACCTTTCATCTCCTCCCTTTCTTTAAACCCTAGATCTTAGAAACTATTACCTATCAAAAGGTAGGTCCCCTTCTAGTAGAGATAACTGCCAAGTTATAGTACATCTTTATTATACCGCATTTATTATTTATATGCTACTATTGAACCAAAAGTGTGCACACCACTTTTCAAATGAACGAAGAAAGTTTGATCTTCTACAAGCAAGGTAAAACTTTCTAGCCCATAAAAGAAATAGCAATTCATCCTCCACTAAGAAGTAAGGAATTCTTGCTACATTATAGTATACTATGATCAGTAATCTTATCTACGCTCATCGATAACAATGCCTGCTAACTCCCATAAGTTTGCAACCATATCCAAAACTTTTTCCGGAGGCAACTCTCGTATCACTTCTTTCGTAGCTGAGTTAATTACTTTCACCATAATCTGTTTTGTTTTTTCATGGATACTAAACTCAAACTCTGCATAAACCCCTTGTAATTTTTGGTTGGCTTTTTCAATAGCATCAATGACTACTTTTTCTGCAACGCTAGGGTTATACTCTGGGTTTTGCTGAACAAAATCTTTAATATTTCTCTTTAATTGCTCTTGGGTTCCTACTGATGACTCCTGTACTTTAGTTGGAGATGACTCGTGCATTTTTGGCCGAGCTTCAAAAGAAGTAGTTCCCATGGATTCAATACGCATAACTCCCACCCCTGTCTCC
>JAAZLH010000278.1 GCA_012799415.1 Candidatus Epulonipiscium sp.
TATCAACCCTGAATTGATACCAGTTCTTCATAACATCTTCCAACCTTCATTTCAATTTTAAAAGCTGAAATCTGATCAATTTAGAAAACTCTTAAAAAGCCATTTTTTCTCTATAAAATATTACCGCTTCTTGTTCTTTATACTCAGTATTTAAAATTTCTGTTTCAAAATATGTCATAAATAAATTTTTGACGGGATAACGAAATTTGTAGACATAAGAAAAAGTTATTTGCTCATTGTAATCTATCGTGGCAAAAGCTTGAGCAACATCAGGATTGAATGAAGTAGAAACTAATGTTTTCGTTTTTTCAAAAACTTCGCCTTCTGTTGTCATTCCCCTAAATAATTGAACCTCATCAACTCCTAATAACTCAAAATAACTCTGTAAGAATGCCAACCTAACTAATATATATTTCCTTTATATATTTCCTTCTATTCTCTTTTGTACCAATCCCTTCAAAAATTTCTTTTATCCTAGGGATTTTCTCGTTAAAATCAATTAAGCCCATTTCAGCCATAACAATTCTCATTCCTTTGATCCATCTTTCAGAATATGGTTCCAGAATATATTGTTTCGTTGTCATTATTTCTAACTCTAATAGATTGTATCTTTTCATCACGGAATGAAGATCTTGAAAGAGATATTGACACCCTTCTTTGGCTCGTAAATCAAGTTTTGAACCGCCTTCTTTGACAAAAGTAGATTCAGACAAAAACCAATCATGAATTTCTGCTCTGAAATCAGCCAGTTCCTCTTGAGTTTCTAGATAATCTTGCTGTGAAGCCTCAATAACAAGTCGTTCTGAATATTTTTTACATTTGTCCTCAATAATTTTAACTTCTGTTTCTTTTAATCTATTTGAATTTTTTTCAAACTGAAATCCATTGATTTCTTCTGCTGGAATCTCCCAAAATTCGCCTTTATCTTCAAAATCTGTAATTCTCCAAATAAACATTGCACTTTCAGCGTCATAGCTTTCTAATATGCCAGGTGTTCTTCTTCCATCTAGTAATCTTCCTCTATTACCTGCTACTAAATGAGATAAAGTCTCTAGCTCAAAATGTTCGTCTGATAACATATTTTCATTTTTTTGATGTAAGTCCAATGTAACAATCCCCCTGTTTCAAGCGTGAAATCTTAATTTCATCATTTCTAAACTTATCGAATTGGGTACAGTAAAATTTGAATTATTTATTTTAACTAAACCGTTTCCATTAATAAATGAATTTGTTTGATTATCCTCTCCATGAGTGGCGATTGTTCTTTAACTCAAATCTCTTTATCTGCTTTATATTCCACTATATCGCCAATATCACACTTCAATACTTCACAGATTCTACCAAGAACCTCCAGACTGACAATCTCATTCTTTCCAAGTTTAGCTAAAGTTGCTGAAGACATACCTGTACTTATTCTTAGTTCTTCTCGGTACATATCTCGTTCTTTTAAGATAGCCCAGAGCTTGCTATAATCAAAAGCCATTGGTATTTTCCCTCCATTACTTAGTCCTGACTTTGTTAATAGAAGCCTCAATTGCTAAACTTAAAACCATAAAGATTCCACAGACTAAGCCCATATAAGCTCCTAATGTAGTACCACTATATTCCGATCCTGTTTTCGTTAGCTCATAAATAGGTATGCCAAATAACTTTACAACGTGAGATTCAACACCTGAATTATAAGCTTTCGTGTAGCCAAAATAAATTGCGATACTCATTAAAATCATGGCAACTGCAAACCCAATCACCAAAGCAATAATCACTTTTGTCCTTCTTTTCATTAAAACACCTCACCAAATATTATCTTCAACTTATTAAAGATTATTGTATCAGATAAAACACTAAACTCATATAAAGAGGTGCCGTATTTCTACATTGGGGCTATTTAGATTAAACCGAAGAAAATCCTTAAAAATATAGAGTATATCTATTCCGATTTACATCAATCACACCTTCAGCTTTTAATTTGCTTATCTCAGTGGAAAGAGCAGAACGGTTTACAGAAAGATACTCCGCTAGTTCAGTGCGGTTGTAAGGAACAATAAAGGATTTTTTCCCTTGCTTATGGGACTCACTTTTCAAAAAACTCATTAATCTATCACGAATTTTTTTCTTAGATAAAACATCTACCTTGCGAATGAGATTCACATTTTTTTCTGAAATAATTGCCAATAGATTGGAGATAACTTTACCATGATAAACACATGCCTGACTACATACTCTGGTAAAGACTTGAGCATCAATAAAAAGTAAATCACAATCAGTTTTCGCTATGACGCTAACTTCACTAAAAGTGTTGGAAGAGAATGCAAGAGCTTCCGCAAAAGTTTCTCCTGCTGTGACCCTTGAGATAATAACTTGATTACCTAGATGGTCGGTTTTTGTTACAAACAACGTGCCATTGACGACTAGAATAAACCGTGAAATATGGTCTTGATAACGAATGACGTACTCACCTTTTTTATAACTACGAGAATATGCGTTGAGGCATTGTAACAAATGTTTAATTTCATCTTTAGCCACTCCTGAAAAAAGCCTAGCATAGGTCAATGCTTCATAATTTTTCATAAGAGCCTCCTTTATGTTGTTTGTATAACATATTAGTTGTAAATGCTATGGTAATCTTGATTTGTCAGATATGCAAATCTATTAAAAAAGTGAGGAATGTATATATGAAAATGTTTTGTTACCAATGTCAAGAAACAGCTAAAGGACTAGCTTGTGAAATTGCAGGCGTATGTGGTAAAAATGCAGAAGTGGCTAAAACTCAGGACGTATTGCTCTATGTATTACGGGGTATAGCCGTAGCTGTACAAGAAGCTAGTATTGATGCGAGGGATATTCCTCATGTCAATGTTGAAACTGTAAGGTCACTTTTTATGACAATTACCAACGCCAACTTTGATCAAGAAATTTTAGAAAAGCAAATTTATCTTATGCAAGAGCTGCGAGATAAATTAGTCGAAGAATATGGTGTTGTCAATACTTATGACAGTCTAAGTTTGGCAGTAAATAACAGGGAAGAAATTCAAGAGTTGGCTAATAGTGTTGGAGTTCTAAGAACTACTAATGAAGACGTGCGCTCACTGCGTGAATTAAATACTTATGGCTTGAAAGGTTTAGCTGCTTACCTTGAGCACGCTTACAATCTGGGTTATGAAGACTATAGTATTTATAACTATGTTTATGAGCTGTTGGCTGTTGTCTCTGACGAAGAATTGAGCGTGGATGAGCTCGTTGCTCAGACATTAAAAACTGGTGAATATGGTGTCGAAGCCATGGCATTGTTGGATCGTGCCAACAGTAGCACATATGGTAATCCTGAAATCACCAATGTTAACATTGGTACTCGCAACAATCCAGCTATTTTAATTTCAGGTCACGATTTGCGTGATATGGAAATGTTACTAGAGCAAACTTCGGGTACAGGCGTAGATGTGTATACCCACGGTGAAATGTTACCTGCCAATTATTATCCCGCATTTAAAAAGTATGACCACTTTGTAGGAAACTATGGCAATTCCTGGTGGCAACAAACTCAAGAGTTTAAATCCTTCAATGGTCCCATTTTATTTACTACTAACTGTATTGTGCCTCCTCGCAACGACGAAGTCAGAGATCGTATATTCACAACTGGTTCAGCAGGTTATCCTGGTTGTATCCATATCGAAGCAGACGCCGACGGCGTCAAGGATTTTTCCGCTGTTATCGAAATGGCAAAGACTTTAGCTGCTCCAGCGGAAATTGAGCATGGAGAAATAACTGGTGGTTTTGCCCACAACCAAGTGATTTCCTTGGCTAGTGAAATCATCGATGCCGTAGAAAAAGAGGAAATTACTAAGTTCGTAGTCATGGCTGGTTGTGATGGTCGACAAAAGGGACGAAGCTATTACACTGAATTTGCCGAAGCTCTGCCAGAGACTGCGGTTATCTTAACTGCTGGTTGTGCAAAATATCGTTATAACAAGCTAGATTTAGGAACTATTCGTGGCCTACCTCGTGTCTTAGATGCTGGTCAGTGTAACGACTCCTATTCCTTGGTAAGGATTGCCATGGCACTAGGTGAAGCCTTTGGCCTAGAGGACTTAAATAATCTACCTATTATTTACAATATCGCTTGGTACGAACAAAAGGCTGTTATCGTTCTTCTAGCTCTATTGCATCTTGGCATAAAAAACATTCACCTCGGACCCACTTTGCCTGCCTTCCTTAGCCCCAATGTGGCTACTGTCTTAGTAGAACAGTTTGCAATTGCCGGCATAGGTTCTGTAGAAGATGACATAGAGCTATTCTTTGGTGAATAATCTATACATTAGAGACACTGCTCTATGGTGTTCAACTATGAAAAAGAATTCGAAGATATAGCTGATTAGAAGCACTTGAACTTAAAATAAACTGTCAAAGCAAAATTCAGTTGTTTGCTTTGACAGTTTACAAATCTCTTAGATAATCTTCTCAAACTCAACTTGATATTCTTGACCTATTTGTTTGCCAAAATTCACATAGAAAACTCTCAATAATATTCATAGCTTTTTCTTCTGCTTGGTAATAGAGATCTTGATTAGATTTTGCAGATTCAAGCATTTCTTCCTGAGCTATAATCAGGGTTTCTGTTTTATCTTCAGTTGTAATTTTTGTGAAAATATTTTTATCTATGATAGGTGTTGAAATTGTATCTTCTAAAACATCTACTTCTAGAATTTCTACTGGTGGGAGTAGAACTTTGATCAATCCATTTTTATCTGGTCCTTGAACTTTTACTTCATTAAAATCAATACCATAAGTTACTACACCATCATATTCAAACCACATCTTTGAATAACCACTACCCAAAAAAGAGAAAAAGCCATGTGCTTCTGTCTCGGCTTTAGCCACATTATGATAGTAGCATTTTAAGGTAGTCAATTCTGAGATCGATCTGACATCAGCTAAGGTCTGCTCGACCTCTGCTTCGCTACATCCAGCTAGGAATAAAACAAGTAAAATAACAATACCAATAATTCGTTGTCGCATATCTTTTCACCTTAACCATTATTTGACCACTCGATCGTATATTCTATCTCATTTAAAATAGGAGTAAGTAAAGCTTTGATAGTTGCCTTCAAACTCTCTTCCGCTGTTTCATAAAGAAACTCCGATTGATTTGCTTCTGAGATAGCATCTTCCTTGCAAAGATTTATTATCTCATCTAATTCTAATTTTGGATTTTCAGGTAAATAATCAAGTGATTCAGGATCTATTGAAACAATATTTAATTTGATTACTGGAAGTTCAGTATGAACAATCTTGTTTTCGTGATCAATAGTAAATTCAACCTGACTCATATCAATACCGACTGATACAACTGAATCATAGGAAATATAGTAATAATCACCGCTATCTTCTATTTTTTCTTTTTCTGCAATTCCATTGTAGATAAATTCAGCAGTTGAAAGCTCCTCAACAGCAATTGCTTCTTGTAAAGAACTGGATGTTATATATTCAGTCTCTGGTTCTTCCTGAAATTTCCATACTGCAAGAACAATCAATATTATAACAATTAGTAAGATAATATATTTAAAACTCTTATTTAAATTAGTCCAAAAATTAAGAAAATTACCTTGTTTTTTATCCGACTTGGTTGGTTTTGATTTTTTTGACAATTGAGTTTTGGATTCTTTTTTCTTCTGAGGATCTGTATATTGTTTTTGCTGTAAATTATCTTTACTCATCACTTCATCCATCCCATACGCTTTAAACAATTCAAAATCTTCTAAATAGCTTTGTTAATATATAATATATTAAGTAAGATAAAAAAACTAAAAATCTATAAAAATCTAATGGAATAATTATATTACTAGGAAAGATAGAAATTATGTCGCATAACATACGTTGGTCTTATGACCAAGGCGAAATCATCGGTTGGGCAGAAGATGAAGTATATCATGCCTCGGGTAGCCTCGGGTATTACCTACGCCTACGCCGATCGCTTCGCCTATCCAGAAGTTGTAAAAAACAATAAAGAGATTGTGAAAGCAACATCTCGATCTGTCCAGGTGATTCAGAATATTTCTGGCCCATTTATATTAACAAGAAGTAATTTGCCTCCAATGAAAGAAGGTATCCTCCAATTAGCGATCACAACTCCCAATGATTTAGCACCCGATGAGAGAGTTCCTGTCATGGCATTTATTCATGGTGGTGCTTATCTAGTTGGCACTTCGGATATTCTGGGCTATCGACCGAATCGCTTGGTGATGGAAAATCGTGTCATCGTTGTACGATTTAATTATCGTATGGGAATTCTAGGTTATTCACGTGACAAAGAAGGACAACAAGCAAATCTTGGTTTACTCGATCAAATAGCAGCATTGACCTGGATTCAAAGGCATATAGAAAATTTTGGTGGAGACAAGAATGACGTGACTTTATTTGGTCAGTCTGCAGGAGCTGATTCGGTCATCAGCCTTCTTCTTTCTCTAGGTACAGAAAATTTGTTTCATAAAGCGATTATTCAATCAGCACCTTTTGGCATGCGCAATCAGGCTCAGCAAAAAATGGAAAAAATCGTCTATGACATGAGTCAGGAAATAACTGATGAAATGACTATCGAAGAAATCCTAGATTTTCAAGCTGAGACGATGAAACGAGTCAAACATACGCATCCTATTTCAAGTATGATGCCATTCATGCCAAGGCTAGGCGTACATCCATTACCTGATGAAGATGAGGTCAAAACAGTATTACGTGAACGTACATCTAGCATTCCTATACTTATTGGGCATACGACCCAAGAAGTCAATTTCTTTATACGAAAGAAACCCCTCTCTACCTTGAGAAGACTACCAGGCATTGGCTTTCTCATGCAGAAATTGTTAAATCATATTAGTGAAAAAGTTTTTATTGATGGTGAAGAGACCTTTGCCCATAGCTATGAAAAGTGTGATGGCCAGGTCATAAGATACATCATCGATTACGGAAAAGAGAGTAATATATATCGCTCAGCACATGCTATCGAGTTGCCATTACTTTTTCATGCTGAAGGATTTAAAGACTTTTATTTACTTGAGGGATCAAGCCATGAAGAAATTGTTGAAGATGGTGAAAAGTTAAGATACATCTGGGCAACGTTTGCCAAAGAAGGAACATTAAACGAAGGCGAAATTGAGGGATTAATTGAGATAAAATAAGAATTTAGTCTGGATGAATTTTTAAAATCCTAGCTTTTGAATAAGTAAACAGCCATCCTTGTTCCCCTACAAAAAAGATGGTATTTTTAACATAAAACAGAATGTAAAGGATCAACCTATGACTGCTACACCACAATCAAAATTATCCTCTCCTTTTTCAATAAAGAATGTTCACCTAAAAGTCGCAAATCTTGAAAACATGTCTCGTTTTTACCAAGAAGAAATTGGTCTAGAGCTTATCAAAAAAGAAGCTAAACAAGCTCACTTTGCTGCAAGGGACTCCCAAGATGTTATCTTAATTTTAGAAGAAATTGCTGGTCGGGCTGAATCTGAACCCAAATCCGGACTTTACCACATGGCCTTTCTTCTGCCAACCCGCAAAGACTTAGCCAACCAATTTCTTAGCTTTCATCAAAATGAAATACCTTTGGTGGGAGCTTCTGACCATTCTTATTCAGAAGCCCTCTATCTGAAAGATCCCGAAGGTAATGAAATTGAAATTTATGTAGACAAGGACATCTCCGAATGGAATATTTTAGAAGATGGAACCATTACCGGTGTCACTGAACATATTGATTTGGAAGGTGTATTGTCTGAAGCAGATGGTAAATGGTTAGGCATGGCTCCCGGAACGACTATGGGCCATGTTCACCTCTATGTATCTGATTTAGAAGCAACTGAAGATTTTTTCTATAATCTTTTAGGAATCGGTTTGAAATATAACTTTGGTGCAAAAGCTAAATTCTTTGCGGTGGGTAATTATCACCACCACATTGGTGCTAACCTTTGGAAGGGAATCGGTATGCCTCCTTTAGCTGATGATGAGTACGGCATGGCCTACTACACCCTACAAGTATCCTCCGAGACAGACTACCAGGCTGTCAAAAATCGGTTGAGCAAAGCTGACTATCCATTTACCGAAGCTGATAACACCCTAACTTTAGTCGACCCAAACGGTATTGTGACCAAATTGACCTTTTGAGTGAATTTTGAGCAAAAAGTTGCTGATTAGCATCCTACATAAGCAAAGAAAACGGCGAGATTGATTTTACTCACCGTTTGTCAATTAGTTGGGTTTAAGCAATAAGTATGAACTTTTTCATAAAAAAGTGGAGAGTTATCTTAACTTAAGGCTGCTCCCGTATTTTCTAATTGTTTTTGCTCATCTGAATCTGGATCATCTAGACAGATAATAGCTTTTGTTACCTGATTTAAACCAGCTTCTTCACATTCTGCTTCCCAATTGCGCATCCACTCACCATCATTCCAATTATATGAACCAAACAAAGCAATTTTTTTATCGCCTAGCTTTGATTTAACATCGTCCCACATAGGCTGAAATTCGTATTCTTCTAGTACTTCGTCTCCCATAGCAGGACAGCCAAAAGCTATGGCATCATAGTTATCAAGGGAATCACTGCTAAATTCAGCACAAGGGATTAAGCTGGTATCTGCACCTGCTGCTTTTGCACCAGCTACAACGCTCTCAGCCATCATTTCTGTATTTCCAGTCATAGACCAGTAAACAACCGCTACTTTACTCATCAATCTACCTAACCTTTCTGTATTCAAATCTTGAAAATTATATTTATGATTAACACTTTAAGAAGCGACAATCAACTCATCTAGGTTACATTTACCCTCAAACCAAGCCCGTTCGTATTCCTTGCGGCAGTTTTTAAAGGAAGCGAAGCATTTTTGAGCCGCTTCCACATCACTATAAACTTTCCAAGTACCAAGATATTTTTCATTACGAGCTTTATTGACTATAAAACCAGCAACATCTTCTGGAGGATAGCCGAGGAAAAGGCCAATTTCATGCGGAAATTCCTTTTTATTTTTTAGACGTTGCTTAATACAAACCAAACAAGCAGCCGTACTATTCACTGGATAAGCCAAATCTTCCAAAATGTCTCTAGCAATAGGGCATTGCAGGTCACACTGGAGACGACTGGGTCGGTAAATATAACAGAGAGCCCTTTGCTTAGATAGCCTAAGGATAGTCATTTTAATTCCTTTGTGATAGAAACTTTGATTAAAGCTTTTGACGTATTTATCTAAAAATTCTGGATCATCAGCATCACAAGTAAACATATTAGCTGTTTTGAGATTGGCTAAGGTTGGTGAGCAGTGTTGGATTAAATAATCGACTTTCATACAAACATTCCATTAACTTGTTCTGTATCCTAAATTTGGCTGACTTTATTAAACTAAGCCCTAAAGTTAATATCCTTTCACATTATCAGTTAGCCAAAGCTAACTTCCTGATTTGATTTTAGTTAGCTTCAGCTAACTTGTCAAGAAAAATTTTAAAATTAACATGTTAAAAATAAATGTTCAGCTACACAAGAAAAAGAAGAAAATATTCA
>JAAZLH010000279.1 GCA_012799415.1 Candidatus Epulonipiscium sp.
GACAAATAAGGAGACAAATAAAGAGTCAGTGGAGATTGATATTTTCCAATTTAAAGTAGAAGTTGCTCAAGCATTAGAAGAGGCTGCAAGAGCTTACGAAAAAATCAATTCCAATGTAAAAATTAATATTCAAACGGTTGGAGGAGGAGATGATTATGGTGTTGCGCTAAAAGCAAAATTCCAGTCTCGCCAAGAACCAGATATTTTTAATGTAGGCGGGCCACAAGATATTGAAGATTGGATGGATTCGTTGGAAGATCTATCTGATCAGCCATGGGTTGACTTAGCTCTTCCAGGGATGCTTTCAGGAGCAACTGTTGACAATAAAGTCTATGCTCTTCCTTTTAACCTGGAAGGTTATGGATTTATTTACAACAAACGTATTTTTAAAGATGCGGGAATTGATGGTAGCGCAATCAAAGATTTTGCAAGTTTAGAAAAAGCAGTTCAAACTTTAGATGCCAAAATCAAGGCTGGCGATTTGAAAGATAAGTATCCGTTACTAGAAGCTGTATTTGAAATGCCGGCGAAAGAAGCTTGGGTAACGGGGTTGCACGCATCAAATGTAGTTTTATCTCAAGAATTTAGCAGTTCTCTTGAATCTTATGCAGCGAAAGAAGTAGAATTTAAACATGCAGATGCACTACAGGATTTAATCGACTTACAGGCGAATTATTCCAGCAATCCCAATGCTAAAGAAAAATTAGTGGCAGTAGATTATGCAACTCAGGTGGATGAAGGAATAGCTATTGAGAGGGTAGCCATTATTCAACAAGGAAACTGGATTTATGGTGGAGTTGCTGATATTGACAAAGAAGTGGCAGAAAATTTAGATATTTTACCAATGCCTGTTAAAGGTGGTAAAGAAGATTGCATTCCTGTTGGAGTACCTATGCATTGGAGTATTAATAAAGACAGCTCTGACCTTAAAAAATTAGCAGCAAAAGATTTTTTAAATTGGTTGTATACATCTGATGAAGGAAAAGATTTTGTTGTAAACAAATTCTTTTTTATTCCACCTTTACAAGGCTATGAACATTTAGAGCCACAAGATGCACTAGGGAAAGCAGTAAAAAGATATAGTGAAGAAGGGAAAACAACACCTTGGGTATTTATGGGCTATCCTACTGCATGGGGAGAAAAAGTTCTTGGTCTTGAAATCCAAAGATATTTAGCAACAGATGTGACTTGGGAAGAGATTATTAAAATAGCAAAAGAAAAATGGGCTGAAATGAGATAGAGTCTACTGTGGGGGGAGGGTATCTCCTCACAGTATTAAAACACATATGATTATGAGGCGAGCAATCATCAGAAGGAGGCAAAAGGATGAAAAAGAATAAGGGTTGGTTCATTGCTTTTGTAGCCCCGGTGTTAATAGCATTTTTAATGGTCCAAATCATCCCAATTTTTATTGGCATATATTATTCATTTACAGATTGGAATGGAATTGGTACTCAGGCCAATTGGATAGGATTTCGGAATTATATTTATATTTTTACTAAAGATAAAGATTTTTTGAATTCCTTTATTTTTACTAGCAAGTTTGCCGCTGTTTCTGTCATCATGATTAACATCATGGGATTTGGATTGGCATTACTAGTTACACAAAAGTTGAAGATTAGCAATTTTCTAAGAGGTGTATTTTTTATCCCCAATTTAATTGGAGGGCTAATCCTAGGGTTTGTATGGCAATTTATTTTTCTTAAAGCCTTTGATTGGTTAGGTGGGCAACTTGGAATTGAAGCTTTACGTGGTTGGCTATCCACTCCAAATACAGGATTTTGGGGGTTAGTCATACTGATGTCTTGGCAACTTTCAGGATATATGATGATTATTTATATCGCAGGATTACAAAGCATTTCCCAGGAGCTAAAGGAAGCGGCATCCATTGACGGAGCAAATTATTTACAAAAACTTAGGCATATTATTATACCTTTGGTAGCACCAGCATTTACGGTAGGAACTTTTTTATCTCTTTCAAATTCCTTTAAGCTATTTGACCAGAATCTAGCCCTTACCAATGGAGGGCCTTATGATTCTACCCAAATGCTAACCTTAAATATTTATAACACAGCTTTTGCTTATAATAAATTAGGATTGGCTCAAGCAAAGGCGGTTATTTTCTTACTAGCTGTTGCAATGATTACTTTGACTCAATTGTATTATAGCAAAAAGAAGGAGGTAGAGATGTAGTGCCTAAAAAGAAACGGAGCAACATAATCATCACTATTATTGGAATACTTTTAGCGGCTATCTTTCTATCTCCTTTTTATCTTGTGTTAACAAACTCTTTTAAAACCCAAAAAGGAATATTCATTGATGTACTCAGTCTACCTTTTGGTTCTTATTTTACCTTAGAAAACTATAAAGAAGCTTTTATACAATTAAAATTTTTGCATTCTTTTAAAAACTCATTATTGATTACAATCTTTAGCACCTTGCTTTTGGCAATTTTTGCCTCCATGGCAGCTTGGATGTTGGTCCGGACTAAAACTTGGTACAGTCAGTTTATATTTTTTCTCTTCGCAGCCTCTATGTTGATCCCTTTTCAATCAGTGATGTTGCCGTTGATCAATATTATGGGGAGATTAAATATGCTTCGACCAACAGGGCTTGTTTTTATGTATATAGGATTTGGAGCTAGTTTATCAGTGATGTTGTACCATGGATTTATTAAAGGGATTCCAATTGCTATTGAAGAAGCAGCTATTATTGATGGATGCAATATCTTTCAAGTTTTCTGGAAAGTTGTATATCCACTTTTACGTCCTACTACAATGACTGTTGTAATTTTAAATGCAATGTGGATATGGAATGACTTTTTACTACCTCAATTGGTGATCAACAAACCGGAATGGCATACAATCCCTCTTCGCATGTTTTACTTCTTTGGGCAGTATTCTAAAAAATGGAATTTAGCTTTAGCTGGATTACTAATCTCTATGATTCCTATTATTGTTTTTTACCTAGGGGCGCAGAAGTATATTATACAAGGAGTTACAGAAGGATCTATTAAGTCTTAATATATTTTAAACTGATCCAATGACTTACAAAAATTAAAAGCAGGAACTTGGATACGATACATAAAGATCACACATAGAAAGGGAAATGCATAATGAAAGAAAGAAGTAGCGGTATACTCATGCATATATCCTCATTACCAAATGCTTATGGCATTGGAACATTTGGGAGAGAAGCTTATGAATTTATTGATTTTTTAGAATTAGCAGGACAGAAATACTGGCAGATATTACCCTTAGGCCCAACAGGATATGGAGATTCTCCTTATCAGTCTTTTTCATCTTTTGCAGGGAACCCTTATTTTATTGATTTTGAAATTCTGGAAAAAGAAGGGCTACTTTATTCAGCAGAATATAAAGATATTGATTTTGGCTCTTATATAGACTCTGTAGATTATGAAAAAATATTTAATTATAAACTTCCAATTTTACGATTGGCATTTGAACGTGGAAAAAACCAATATAGTCTACAAATAGAAGAATTTCAAAAAGAAAATAAAGATTGGCTTGAGGACTATGCCTTTTATATGGCAGTTAAAGTTTATTTTGACCTACGGTCTTGGCAGGAGTGGGATGATGATATTAAGTTAAGAATACCTAAGGCTATTAAAAGATATAAAGAGGAACTAAGGGAAGAAATTCAATTCTGGATATTTCTCCAATATATTTTTTTCAAGCAGTGGTGTGATGTCAAAGTTTATGCTAACGAAAAAGGAATTAATATTATAGGGGATATTCCCATCTATGTAGCCGAAGATAGTGCAGATACATGGGCCAATAGTGAGCTCTTTGTTTTGGATCAAAATAAATGCCCTCTTGTAGTGGCGGGATGCCCACCAGATGCTTTTTCAAAAACAGGGCAATTATGGGGAAATCCTATTTATGATTGGGAAGCGTTGAAAAAAAGGAATTATGACTGGTGGATAAAGCGAATTAAAGCCAGCTATAAACTGTATGACTTGATTCGTATTGACCATTTTAGGGGGTTTGAATCTTATTGGGAAATTCCTTATGGTGACTTAACAGCAGAAAAAGGTAGATGGGTTAAAGGGCCAGGTATAGAAATATTTCATGCACTTAAGAAGGAATTGGGAGAGTTGCCTATTATAGCAGAAGATCTTGGATTTTTAACGGAAGATGTGATTCAGCTAAGAAAGGATACTGGATATCCAGGAATGAAAGTATTACAGTTTGC
>JAAZLH010000280.1 GCA_012799415.1 Candidatus Epulonipiscium sp.
ACGAATACTTTACAAGAACTAGAAATTAACCTTGAACTCATTGATCTAGCTACACAAAATTTACCTTATTATGCAGGGAAAAAAACAGGCAAGATGGATGAAATCATAGATAAAATACAAAGATCAGAAGCCGTTTTGCTAGGCATGTGTACAACACAAGGAAGTATAGGAGGCCCCATGGAAGTTTTATTAGATCACTGTACGGATTCTGCCTATCAATTGGTTTTCCAAAACAAATTATTGCTTAGTCTTGTTTTATCTAAAGATTGGGGAGAAAAAGAAGCCGCCAATTACCTTCAAAGAAGATGGGAGAACCTTCAAGGAATTCAAGGTGAACAGATGATAGGGAATCTACCTCAAATGACCACTTGGAATCCAGCATGGACAACGACCATAGAAAGAAAAACAGAAGATTTCTACAGGGTATTACGACAAAAGAGGATCCACCTGCCTACAAGTGGAGCCAGTCAGCCAACCAAGGTAACAATAGGTAAGCATACTGGTTTACCGATCTCATCATCTATCAATCAATCTGTAGAACACCAAACAAGAATGCCCCAACAACCCACAGGGTTATCCACAGGCATACCGAAAAATACCCTTTTTCAAGAGAAGTTATCCCAAGCTACCATCAACTTTGAAAGTTTCAATCAACAACAACAAGAAGATATCGAAGAAATTACGATGCTACTAAAAAAACAGCTTAATCCTGTACCTAAGCCTGCTACTGTCACAGCAAAACAAATGACCATGAGCTTACCACATTATTTTCAACCTCATCTTGTAGGTGACAGTCAAGTGTGTATACAATTACAAATAGAAGGCATAGAGCCTTTTCAAGCTAGCCTACAGATAGATAAAAATCATTGTCATATAGAAGAAGGGAATAAAGAAGAAGCAGACCTAACCCTTCATGTAGAAGAAGAGGTTTGGAAAGAAGTGCTCAGAGGAAAGCTTTCTTTTCAAAGAGCTTTTATGACTGGTCAAATGAAAGTAAAAGGGAATTTTATATATCTTAATAAATTAGAACAGTGGTTTGCAAAAATAGATATGTAAAAAAGAAACTGATGCAGACATCTAAATGAAAAATTGTAAAAATAAATGAAATAAAACCAAGGGGATGGTTTCTGTGGTTAACAACCATAAGAACTATCCCCTTGGTTTTTTGATATTCTTTATTTTTTAATAAACATCTGTACAAAAACTTTTCCGTATCTTGAATCTGGTACAATTCCAATTCCAATCCGGTCATATTGGGCATTTAAAATATTTGCTCGATGGCCTGAACTATTCATTAGTGCCTCGTGAGCTGCTTTAGAGGAGCGGTTTCCGGCAATATTTTCACCTGCTGCCCGATAAGAAATACCAAATTTCTTTAACATGTCAAAAGGAGAACCATAAGTGGGGGATTGGTGGCTAAAGTACTTATTATCTGCCATATCCTTTGCCTTAATCCTAGCTACACGAACCACATCCATATCAATCGTATAAGGTGGAAGCCCTTGTGCTTTACGTGCTTCATTTACTAAGTTAAACATTTCTCGTTCATCTGCAGTTAAATCCCCCAAGCCTGTATCTGTAGGTGGGGTTTCTACTACAGGTGGAGTTGGCGTAGGAGTAGGGGTAGGTGTCGGTGTTGTTGTAGGCGGATTATGATAGCGATAATTCCGCGTATAGGTACTGGACAATACACCTACAGAATTATCTGGTAAATGTACTACAAACCACCCATCTAAGGCACCAATAACGTCCACAATTTGTCCACGTCTTACTTGTCCAATAATAGGAAATGATGTTCCGGGACCTGTTCTTACATTTAAGGTCTGTGCAGTAACCTCGATCTGACTTGTATTGATCCATTTAAATGTACTTTTAGCATAGACAGAGCCGGTCATAGTTATGCCCAAAGTAAGAACAAGGCATAGTAAAAAAGATAGTTTCTTTAAAAAACGTTTTTTCATCAGCCTCACCTTTCGTTCAGTAAAATTTTCGTAACTAAGTTGAAAAAACAAAATTTAACCTACTAAAAGTATTTGTAGAAAAAGCCGTTCTATGCTAAAAGAAGATTGTTAAAATTTTCAAATGAATCTAAGGACGTTGATAGATGCATGAGAAGAGGTAAAAATGCATATATAATTATAGCTAGAGTTATAGATAGCTCGCTTAATCGAACTTTTCGTAAGTACCTATATAGGTACTTACTACAAAGCTTTATGATTAAGAGGTTGGATATCTATCAATCTAGCAATAAAAATAAATATGCTTAAGCCTCAGGAGGCCAAGCATATCATACGGGGGCGTTAATGATGAATGAGAGGATAAAGGTCTATGAACAAGCGATCGAATATCAATATCACACCATCCATTACTATGGTCAACTCCAAAAGCAAATGGAAGATTCAACAGCATCGATACTCATTGAACAAATTCGCAAAGACAAAATGAAACATCTCAGGGTGCTACAAGAAATACATAACTACTATACTGGAATATGCTATCAAAGCCAGACACCATGTACCCTTGTTTGCGAAAAAGAGTCACTACAAGAAATTGAAAAGAGCCTTTTTAGAGAAAATGAAAATGTAAGAATGTATCGATCTCTATACTTTGGCTCCACAGATACTCCTGTACGAGATCGACTTTATGATCTAGTAGCAGACACCCAGGAGCATGCTATCCAACTTACTTATCTCTACGCCCGTCTTAAGT
>JAAZLH010000034.1 GCA_012799415.1 Candidatus Epulonipiscium sp.
ACCTTCGTTTGCTATGTAGAAATAACATACAAGCGTTCTAAACACCCAATTACCTGTATTAAGTAATCTATCTAACAGTACAGCAACTATAAGAACCACAAAGATAACGCACTTTCTTGCTATTCCTCTAAGCCCTATATCCGAAGATAGCTCCTTATTAATATATCCTCTAAGAAGTCCTGTACAGTAATCTAGTGCCATAAATCCTATAAGCACTCCTAAGGCTGTATCCCAAACTCCAAAGAGCCAAGTAAAGCCTGTTCCTACAGTTGCAATAATTGTTTTAATTATATTTTCTTTATCCATTTTTACACCTCTTTCTCATAAAATAAAAAGAGCCTACATTCATAAGCCCTTTAAGGTAATCATTCGTATTTAATTTTTATAGATTTAGTGCGCAATATAAATCAATTGCCAATTAATTATTAATCTGCTTAAGTATATCTTCAATACCTTGTGAAATAACTCTCGCTAGTTCAATCTGACCAATTTTATTAGGATGAACAGTGTCTTTTATAAAAACTTTTCTATTCCATGTATTTATTATTGTATTATTATACACATCAATATATGGGACGTTTAATTCAGCGGCTACTTCCTCAACTGCTTTAACATAATCTGAATCTTTTAAACCTATTGAATTAACAATTTCATCACTACTTCCATCATTACATCTGCTATTCAATTGGGACATTAAAATTACTAATTTTTCTTCTCCTATATGCTCTTTAACTCTCTGCACCGTTAATGCTACTGAATTTTTAAATGTATCTTCGTTGTAAGGGTAAGATAATTCTCCAATTTCTGCATATCCAAAATCATTTGTTCCTGCCATTATTAATACAACATCTGTATCTTGTGGTATAGTGCCTATTCTATCATGACTTGATAACCATGATTCTATTTTTATTGTATTTTCAGGTTGATCTTTAACTAAATTTGATCTTGATATATAATTTCCATCTGCATCTAAATAAGCATATAAATCATTTTTGGTATATGTTGTACTTCCTATTCCACGATTGTATACCTCATCAAACCCAAATCTAAATTTTAATATTTTTTGCCATCCACCTTGTGCTGTAATACTATCTCCATATGTTGTAACTTTTACCCCTTTTAATTCAGTATTTTTAGGCAATATATATATATATAATATACAATATATAAATAAAATTAAGATACCTATTATAAATATAGGCCCGTTTTTTTTATTTATAACCACTAATCTCCCTCCCTTTTCTTACATTATTTATTATACACTACATATTCTTGAAAGTAAATAATTGGATACACTCGATTATTAATTAAATAGCAACCCCAATTTTTTTAATCTATTGGTTCAAATTGTTGTAGTCTTCCGATTACAACTTCTGCCATTCTCTTAGCTCCAAGTGTGTTAGGATGGTTTCCATCAGCAGTATATAAATCACCATTAATACCGTTGTAACCAACTTCACCGAACATATTAACAAATGGTAGTCCAAAATAATTAGCAATTTCTTGAGTAGCTTTTGCGTATGCTTCAGTAGTCAAACCAAGGTTATTTACCATTACATCTCTTTTTCTTTGAGTTGGTGCTAATAAGAATATTCTTGTATTAGGATATTTAGGTATTAGGTATCTTAAAAGCCTTGAATAGCCACCCATGAAAGTATTTTCTGCCCCATCAAGCTCACCTATAGGTACGTCATACCCAAAATCATTAGTACCCCCCATTATTGTAATAAGGTGAACTTCTTCATTAAGCATAAAGTCGATTCTTTGAGGGTTACACATACTTTCAAATATTTCTGTAGAATTAGCAGGTTGTGCATCACCTAACCAAGGTTTTTTACTAGTATATTGTCTTGTATCATTATATACATAAGCAGTTTTACCGTTTTCTGATATACAGCTTCCACCAATACCCCTCTGTTCATGTATTAACCCAAACTTATTCGCAACAAATGGTTGCCATAAATTTTGAAAGGAAATGCTATCTCCATAGCTTAGCCACTTCTTACCTTTCCAGTTTGAAACATATCCTACATTTCCCCCATATATAGGATATTTAAAATTGTAAAACTTACTATTTTTTACTTCGTTCAAGTCATATTTTGCTTCACATACTACATAATCATCAAGTAAATCTACATTGGTATTTATGCTAATTCTTATATACGCACAATTTGAAGGAGTAGTAAATGAATAAGTTGAAGTGTTATCTATACCACTAATAAACACTTTGTTTTCATCATAAAAAGCCATTCTATTTCCACCAGTACGGTTATACGTTGTAGATGGTTTAACACTTATATAATCACTAGAATAATATTTTGTCCCACTTGCAACTAATAAACCATCCAAATGAGAAACATAATATCCATTTATAGCAGTATTTTTGTTGAATAAATTTTCTACAACTTCAATAAAATCTGTTTTCTTTTCAGTAATGCTATTATCGTCAATTTCAGCACCATTTATTTTTACATTTTTATTAAATTTATAATAAGACTTTTCTTCTACAATAGTAGTGCCTAACATTATTTTAAAATCATCCAATGTTGTTAAGTTCTTTGCTATGCTAACTCTAACTTTAGAAACACCTGTTGGAATTGTAAAAGTTGAAGCTGGATTTAACTCACTTACAAATACTTCATTCGAATCATAAAAACACAATCTATTAGCAGTAGACTTGGTATAAGTCGCCCCCTCAAACACATCAATGTAATCACTTGTCCAATATCCAGTATTAACCACCAATGTTCCTGTTGAAGATAATGCCATATTATCAGTTACAGTTTCTTTTACAAAGAGATTATTACTTAACTCTTGCAAAAAGTTAGTATTTAAAGCTGTTACATTGCCAACACCTAATACTGCATTTATTTGACCTGGTTGTAACCCTAATAAAATTGCCCTTGTTGCTTCATCAAACGTATTTAATGTTGCCCAGTTTGTTTCACTTCTATATGGTTTTAAGCTTAATTGTTGAGTATTTTCTTCCAATTGCGAATTAATTTCTTGAATATCACCAATAGTTGCTGCTCCGCCACTTTGTATTAAGTGTTCGGTTTCATCTCTAACTTGACCTGCTTCAACTATTTTTTCTTCTAATTCCTCTAAGATGGTTACAGTATTGCTGCTCTGAACAGCCCCTTTAATTACACTTCCAACTACTTCAAGGCAAAAAGAAAAAGTAGTATTCTGCTTACCACTTTCTACTAATAATATTTCTATTTCCGTTTTTCCAGCCGCCCTTGTAAAGTCTCTATCTAAATCAGCTATAATTTTATTGTTTTCTTTTGTTATATTAGTGTTTTGAATTATATAAGTTTTATCAGCCTTTAAGGCTTGTATAGTTATAGCTGCATTAGTTAAGTCTTTTTCTAATCCATTCTCAAATATACTTGCTTCTAAAGTTAAATCATCATTCTGTTTACACTTAGCTAAAATATAATTTTCTTTACTCGTATCTAGATTAATTTTAATTTTACTAGCCACTTTATCACCTCACATTTAATAGTTCTTCTAGCTTTTCTAATCTAGCTTTTAATTCCTCGTTTTCTTCTTTTATTTCTTTAAAATCTTCAACTGTAGGTTGTTTTATAACCTTAACTTTAGCTATTGCAGGTACACCTTCTACTATTTCAAATTCTTTTGTGTCTTTATTATATCTTAGGTTATATGCATTTATTTTTCCCTCTCTATCTATCACAGGATAACAATTAGGAAAATAATCATCTGGCAATTCATCATGAGTTTCGACCTTTAAAATCTGTTCTACCATATTGGTTTCTTTATTTATAAAAACTTTATTCATATAATCACCTTACCTTTCCACCCAATTGGTCCAACTTCCATTTACCCAAGCTCTTTGGTACATAGTATTAGCAAAATCAAAGGCTATCTGTATAAAATCATTCTCGTTCCACTTAAGATGTAATACAACTCCCCAATCAGAAGGTGCACCATTAGAACCACTTGAATAAGCATACCAGCCGCTATCGTAAAATACATTTAGATTAGATATTCTTTTTGCTGTGGATTCAACAGAACCGCACCAACCTTCGTGGTAATATCTTCCCGTACTGCCACTTGTAAATATATCGCTAACAGAAGTTATTTTATTATTATCCATGCTTATTTGTTTTTCGATAAAAATTTGACTACCTGCTGAATTAGGATTTTCAACTAGTGTAATTACTCTTACATTCTCTGCACCATTCTTATATCCTAAAACAACTCCATTATCACCAAATACACACAAGTTGCCAGTAGTACTGTTATAAATTTCATGAGGAAAATTAACATCATTGGATTCAATAAATAAATCTTTATTATTTTTCAATAAAATATGATCAAATATCTGTATTCCTTTAAAATTCCCCATTAACTCATGTACTATTTTTGCTATTCTTATTATAGGAGAAAACTCCACTGTGCCAGAAAAATCTTCGTTTTCAGTGAAGCCAATATCAATGTAATCTCCATCACGAGTGTTTACGATGTTTATTCCATTTATACTTGTGTTGCTTGGGAACCTAGAACTTCTTATCCCTCCTACAATTTCACCTTCTACGGCAAAAGATAACCCTCCTTGGTTCATTTCTACACCATAACCATTTAGAACATTTATTATCTTTCCTATCATTTGTAGGTTCAGGCCATCAAAGGCTAGGGCACCATTAGCAAAATCAAACGTTCCATCTTCCATATTAAGCCAAGACTTACCATTAAAACTCTTAAGTACACCAGCTTTTATTAGTGCAGCGTTTAATATTCCTACTGTGATAAAATCTGCAACTATAGCACCATCTGCAGTTACCGCAGTTCCAAATTCTCCATAATATCCTGTACTGCTAAATCCAAGTCCATTATTATTCCATCTCCACACTTTCGTCATTGTATTAATATCTTTGGTATCACCTATAATAATTTCATTAGCTCTCACAATAACATAGGAATTTTTAAGACCTGATTTTATTAAATCTGTAGCATTTTCTTTAGCTAGCTGAAGAATAGTTTCTGTACTATCTATCTTTTCTAATCTTTCCGTTATCTGTTTAATTGTTAAAGGCTTAGCTTCTATATAATTACTTAATTTAATCTCTTTAGTTTTTTGAGCTAATACATCATATTTTTTTGTCATAGCTCTTACTTTAATATCTACATTTAATTTAGGAATATAAACTCTGCAATTATCACCTATAAACAGTCTTTCAGCAGCTATATAATTTTTATATTCCTCAGTTTTTTCCAACTGTACAAAATTAATAGTATAACTAGCCTTTATTTTATCTATGTCATTTTTAGAAAACTCTTCATTTATTCTTCTATCAAGTTCAGCTTGTGCTTCTGCTAAAGTTTCGTAACCTTCCTCTGAATATTCGTCTTTTACTTTTACATCATCATATTTAATTACACTAGTGTATATGCGATTATAAGCACCTATGAGTGGACTGTCTATGTAGTTACCTAATATTCCATTAAAGCCTTGTCCTCTTGCTCTAGTAACTA
>JAAZLH010000281.1 GCA_012799415.1 Candidatus Epulonipiscium sp.
GCATCTGTAAAATTCGATAGATCATTTACGTTAGATTGACAAAAGCACCCATGGTTTACTATTTATAAAATATTTATTTTGCGAATAGCGAAAGCTCCCCCTATAGTAGCTGACTAAAGGAGGAGCTAGGTGAATATTATCATTATCTTGAATATATTTACTTTCCTTTGATTTTAATCCTTCATTACAAATTTCTTATTATAAATCACCACAGTCCTCTAATACCGCTTTGAGAAATTCGTGAATTGAGAAATCAGGATTCGAATAAATAAATGTACTTCCAACAGCTATACCATCCGCTTTGTCTTTACTCCTACGAATGTACTCTGCTCTATAAATTGCATTTTTCACATCTTCTAAAGTTATCTGGCTTAGGATTTTCTCAATACTTTTTTCGCTCTTGATGTCATCGGTAGATTTCAGCCCGTAAATTCTACGCACATCTTTTCTTGTTGTCCATCACATATACATAAATACTTTTTCCTATACTTCACCATCTTCATCCTCCTTATTACCGTCTTGGTTTAACAGCTTAGAAAAGTCGATGAAAGGAAGGGTTCCATAATTACCTTTAAAATAGTTAATTAAAAAGTTGTGATCATTTCGAACTTCCTCTGACCCAAAATCAGCCAAGGAATAAATAACACTTTCATATGAATCTGTGTCCTTCTCAACAAATCTGATCTGGTCTCTTCTAAATATCTTATTATTCAAATAAATTGGATTATGGGTTGTAAAAATTAATTGTGCACCAGCTTTATTAAGATCACTGTCATTAAAAAGAGCTAATATTCCTTTAATGAGCTCAGGATGAATAGCTGCATCAAACTCATCTAATACAAAAACACCACCTGACTTGAAGAACTTCGCAAAGGGAATCGCAAAATCAACCAACTTAAGTGTCCCTCTTGATTCCATAAGCTCTGAAGGTATAACAATATTCTCGTCATTGTATTTGTAGATAGATACAAGCTCCATGTTTGACGATTCTTTACTATCTGATTTGCTGGATTTAAAAGCTATACCTTGAGGACCAAAATCAGCAGTTCTAACAAACCCATCCAGTATTTTATTCCAAGCAAAGAAGTCCTTTTTGGGTTTATCCTCCATAGAGAAGGTTAAATTCATTTTCTTTAATGTAAAATCACTAACCACAACGAGTTTTTCTTTAAAAAAGCCTAAAACCATATCGGCTAGTTCGTTGCTAATTGTACTTTTAAATGCTCTAGATAGAAATAATTCCGTCGCATCTATATTCTCATTGATTTTTTTCTCAAACTGTTTTAATAAATTCTCATCAAACTCAATCAATGACAAGGCTTTTTTCTCTTTATTAATCTGAATTCTATCTCTATCCCTAATATAAATTAATGTTTTTTGTCCAGACTTATCAATATAAGTTAGAGATTCAGATACTATACGTCCAGTTTCTTTTTTGAAGGTACTTACTTCAACCTCAAAACCAAACTCAAGTCTCATTCTATCATAAATAAAATCAATTTCAAATTTTATCGGCTTCTCAACTTCTTGATAAGCAAATGGATATAGCTCAAAATTTTTTAAATTAGGAAGATTAGCCTCAAGGGATCCTGAAAGGACAATATCTTTCATCACTGCTAAAGACATAATTATATTGGACTTACCGCTTGCATTAGCTCCGTATATCACCGCAGAAGGAAGAATCCTTAAATCATACTCTCTAATCAGATTAGTATTCAGTGTAGTCTGCCTGCCTGCTATCATGGAAAGATTGGTCATATCTTTAAACGATCTGAAATTTGAAAATCTATAATCAATTAACATTATTAAGACCTCCTCTTTACCGATTTCATTAGTATCCTTATTATATCCTAAAGAGGATTCTTTTACAACCTAACTTGAGTTTTTATCTCAAACCAATCCGTTTATATAGGCATTTTTTATATTTTAAATCTCTTTTATATCGAAATTAAACATCAATTCATGCTATACCATATAGGGCCGTTTGATATTATTTATACTACTATAATCTCTAACATCTCCCTTTTTACTTAAAATTACCATTTCTATTAATGAACTTATCCCAGGTTCTTTCCTGTACCCTTCAATTCCTTGGAAATGTTTCTTTTCCGTATTAGCCCCCTCAAAAATTAGATAGTATATTCTTAAAGGATCTATTTCAGCTTCATTTTCATATCTTTGAGTTAAAGATTTGAATTCACGTAATGGTATCACTATTTATCGCCATCCTCCATTAGATAGTTTTTAAAATTGGAGCAGCACCGTATCAATCCTTTTTTATAATAGCATCATA
>JAAZLH010000282.1 GCA_012799415.1 Candidatus Epulonipiscium sp.
AAAAAGAAAACAGGAGAAGCCATTCAAGATAAGTTAGTATAGAATAAAAAGATATCTATCAGTTAATGATAAATAAAAAATGAGGTTTTTTTCTAATTGTATTAAGCGTGAAAAAAGGATCACGCTTTCTATTGCAGAAATAATAGATAGAAATTTGACATCTATCCAATAATTCGATACAATACAGTCAAGTCTAATTTTTCATTTATTTTAAGATAGGAAAATTGGTTTTTCTGATAATAAACCAAATTTTCCTATCTTATTCGAAAAAAGTGCCCTTTTGCGCTTTTCTTATGTGATGGGTTAATATCTTATCTTGTACGCCTAATCGTACATCTTCCTTCAATATATGGAATTAGGAAGGATGTACGAGATCATTGTGCCCATATGAAAAAGACATGATATAGAAGAAAAAATATTTTAAGTAACAGAAGGAGGAATTAACATGACTGATAGTACATTGAATGTATTAGAAAGAACTGAGACATTACGTGAATGTAGAGATGGTGATTTTATACCTGCTGTATTATACGGCTCAGGATTTGAGGAAGGTAAAAGTATTAAGGTCCAACGCAGTAGTTTCATGCAGCTATTAAAAGAACAAGGTGAAAGTGCTACACTATGGTTACAAGTAGGAGATCAGAAGCAATATGCTTTGGTTAAAGAAGTTCAAAAAAACTTAATGCGTGGGGAAGTTTTGCACGTAGATTTTCAAGCTATTCGTCAAGATGAAGAAATTCAAATTAAAATTCCAGTTATATTTGAAGGACGAGAGCAGTTAGAAGGAAAGCGTCTCATTTTACAAATCATTAAATCTGAAATTGATATTATAGGAAAAGCAAATCAATTGCCAGAGAATGTTGAAGTACAGGTAGGAGAGTTAGAGCCAGGTGGGAAGGTAGTTGCAGAAGATCTTGTTATGCCAGAAGGTATCAAGCTATTGGAAGATCCTGAAGAGACATTAGCAATTATTACTGCACCTAATAAAGAAGAAGAAGAAGAGGAAGCCACAGAAGATACAACCACAGGGGATGTAGCAACAGAAGAATAAAAGTATGTCTAGTTTACTTAAAAAAGTGATTTTTATATTTCCTTGAAGATAAATGGAATATAGTGAAATAAAAGGGGTATCCTATATTATATAGGATACCCCTTTTATTCCATCAGTGATTATATTATTCTAATTCAGCTACTACTTTTTTTAGAGCTTCTAGTGCTTCTTCAGGTAGTTTATCAAATCCGCCTTTTGCAGTTTCACAAGATTCGATATAGCGAATACGATCTTTCATTCTTTCTTGAAGTTGATGTGCATACTCTTTATCTTCTAAGTTGGGAATAAATCCATCAATTTCCATGATTTCAATATCTGTAAATTTGCCCCAAGGTTTAAAGGTTGCCTTTCCTTCAACTACTGCCTCTAAAGCAGCCAAAGTCACAGCTGGAGTTACTTTTTTATCCATGAAATGACCTGTATTTAAGATGTAGCAGTCTACATTTCTTTCTGCAAATAAAGCTTTAAATTTGTTATAGTCATCTGCTAATGGGTAGGTCCTAAATGGATTTGCATAGGGCTCAACAACCAATGCATTTGGATCTACGCCAGGAGCTAATCTTTCGGCAGATGTTCTCTTGGTTGCTAAAGTAGCGCCCATAACAGAAGCCAATTCTGCACCACGTAATTTTACGATAGGTGGCAGAGTGGGGTCTTTCATAAGCCAGAAAATGGCATTAACAGGTTCATCAAATTTATCAACACGATTTGGTGACCATAGTTTAGATTTTACGGCACGCCCGTTACCATTACGAATGTCTTCTGTAAGAAGAACCACATTTCCTTGATCGTCTATGGTTGCACCATTGTTTTGTACGGTGACTAAGAATTTATTATCTTCAGAATTTAATGGATAGTCTTGTGTTTTATCAAAATAAGCAGGCTCTAATGCTACAGAAGATCCATTTTCTGTAGAGATAACAAAGGCATCATCATGAAGCACAGTAATATCATATTTATCATTATGACGAGCGTGAGTAATAGTGGATTTACCGGAACCAGATAAGCCAAATACACCGGCTACAAATTTTGTGCCATCAGCTAGGTTATAACGTTTTTGTCCGCCATGGCAAGAAGCATATCCATTACGGTTGGCAATGGCCCATGCTAAGGTTAATGTTCCTTTTTTATGTTCACCAAAATATCTCATGCCCAAAATAGCGGCACAGTTATGTTTTGGATCAAAGCAAGTAAGCCCCATAGGATGATCAGGATGAGACCAAGTGGGATCGGAGAATACATAAATGTCTCCTTCATTTTGTAAGGTGGTAGATTTTTGATACATATTAAAATATTCATCTGTTAGGTATTGAAAGTTTAGCATCCAGGAATACATGATATTTTCTTGGCCTTCAGGAATGAGAAGGTTGGCACGTACCATAAAGTCTTCATCAAGCCCTACGTACACTTGTGCATGGTACATTTTTTTGAAGCGCGTTTGGTAGATAGCTTCGCTTACTTTTAATGCATATTCGCCTTCATCTACTCCAGGTTCTCCGAGAATCCGTCTAGCTGCTGCTGCACGTCCCCGGACAGCACCATCATTAAAGAGTAGAACCTTGGCGTCTGAATCTAGACCAATGGCTTCTGGTTTGTAAACGGGCATATCTGTTACGATGGTACCGGGAGATGCTGCAGCTAGTTTATAAGCCTCTCTTAAAGAGTTTATTTTCACTACATTGTTCCCATAAAACGGGGTCTCGATGGTGGTACGAAGTTGAGAAAAAATAGGATTATTGCTACCTATCTCATCCCACTTGAAATTAGATTTTGTTGCCATAATACATCCTCCTTTAGATTTGGGTATATGTATAGTTAAAAAAATAGCAAGCAAAATAAAAACAGACAAAACTGAATTTAAAAAACATTCAATCCCAATTATAATTATCACACTATTTGAACAGTTTGTCAACAAGAGAATTGGAAAAAATTTTGCTTTTTATCGATAGAAAGTATATAATATGAGATAAAAGAAAAAATAAAGAGGAAGTACATTCTAACATGGGAGACAACCTATTTGATAGGATAAACTTGACCTTTGATAATTGGAGGTAAGAACGAAATGAGTGGAAAAACATATTATATTACAACCCCGATTTATTATCCAAGTGATAAATTGCATATCGGGCATTCTTATACGACAGTGGCTGCGGATACGATGGCAAGATATAAGCGATTACAGGGATATGATGTGAAGTTTTTGACAGGAACAGATGAGCATGGTCAAAAAATTCAACGAGTGGCAGAAGACAAGGGATTGGAACCGAAGGCATATACAAGCCAAATTGTAGGCTGGATTAAAGAATTGTGGAAAAAGATGGATATCTCCTACGACACATTTATTCGTACCACAGATAAGCAACATATTGAAACGGTGCAAAAAATATTTAAACAACTCTATGATCAAGGAGATATTTATAAAAGCACTTACGAGGGTTGGTATTGTACACCTTGTGAAACCTTTTTTACAGAGCGTCAATTACAAGATGGTTTATGTCCTGATTGTCATCGGGATGTAGAAAAGGTAAAGGAAGAAAGTTATTTCTTTAAATTATCAAAATACCAAGATCGTTTAATTCAGCATATTGAAGATCATCCTGAATTCATCCAACCACAAAGTAGACAAAATGAAATGTTGAATAACTTTTTACGACCAGGGCTGGAAGATCTTTGTGTATCACGTACCTCTTTTAAATGGGGTGTCCCTGTTAGTTTTGATGAAGGACATGTGGTTTATGTATGGATCGATGCACTTTCAAACTATATTTCAGCTTTGGGTTATTTAACAGATCAAGATGCAGATTTTAAAAAATACTGGCCTGCTAATGTTCATTTAGTAGGAAAAGAAATTGTACGTTTCCATACGATTATTTGGCCTGCGATTTTAATGGCTCTTGACCTACCTTTACCAAAACAAGTTTTTGGTCATGGATGGTTAGTGATTGATGGCGGTAAAATGTCAAAATCCAAAGGTAATGTGGTAGATCCTAAGGTTCTTGTTGAGCGTTATGGTTCTGATGCAGTCCGCTATTTTCTAATGAGAGAAGTGGCCTTTGGGCAAGATGGAAACTTTACAAATGATGCCTTAATCCAAAGAATTAACTCTGATTTGGCTAATGATTTAGGGAATTTAGTATCAAGAACCATTTCCATGATAGAAAAATACTTTAGCGGACAATTACCAGTAAATCGTAGGGGTACAGAGTTTGATCAGGATCTACAACAAATAGCTACAAAAACAGTATATAAGGTAGAAGACGCTATGGAGCAATTGTTCTTTAGTGATGCTTTAGTTTCTATTTGGCAATTGATTAGCCGAACCAATAAATATATTGATGAGACACAACCTTGGCTTCTTGCAAAAGATCATCGCAATGATGATATGTTAGCCAATGTTATGTATCATCTAGCAGAGACTCTTCGAATTATTTCTATTTTAATTGAACCTTTCATGCCAAGAACACCAAAACTGATTCGAGAGCAACTCTGTATTAGTGAGCCTAAAATAGTAAGCTGGGAAAGTACAAAATTATGGGGACGGCTTCCACAGAATCTTTCCGTAAAAAGAGGAATAAATATGTTCCCACGTATTGACTTAGAAAAAGAGCGTGAAATATTAGAAGAGATTCAGGAGAAGAATAAGCAAAAACAATTAGCTTCACAGGAAAAGCAACAGGAAAAAAAGCAAGTTCAAAAAGATGAAAAAACAACAGTGGCAGAGGATACCCCTTATATTGGTATTGAAGATTTTAGCAAGGTAGAACTTCGTATCGGAGAAGTTATACAATGTGAGAAGGTAGAAGGTGCTGATAAGCTATTAAAATCTCAAATAAAAATTGGAGATGAAGTCAGACAGATTGTTTCTGGTATCGCAAAGCACTATAGTCCTGAAGAAATGATTGGTAAGAAAGTCATTGTTGTAACCAATTTAAAACCTGTGAAACTACGAGGTGTTTTATCAGAAGGAATGATTTTGGCGGCTTCTGATCAGGAAGGAAACTTAGTTCTTGCTTCTACTGATCAAGATATTGCTAGTGGGGCTCAGGTGAAGTAAGATGTATTTTGAAAGTCATGCTCATTATGATGATCGTGCTTTTGATAAGGACCGCCATGAATTATTAGAAAAATTACAAGAAAGTGGTATAGATATAATCATCAATGCCGCCGCTGACCTTTCTTCCTCAAAAGAAGGGATTAAACTAGCTAAACAATATGACTTTTTCTATGCCACAGTTGGGGTGCATCCCCATGCAGTAGAAAAGTTAGAGGATGATCATATCCATATTCTTAGAAAATATATATTAGAACCAAAAGTGGTTGCTATTGGAGAAATTGGGTTAGACTATTACTATGAACATTCTCCGAGGGAGGTACAAAAAAAGTGGTTTGAGAAACAAATCACACTGGCAAAAGAAAATAAGCTCCCTATTATTGTTCATAGTCGTGATGCTGCAAAAGATACTTATGATATTTTACAACAACATGCCAGTACCTTATATGGTGGTGTCATTCATTGCTATTCAGGTAGTTTAGAGATGGCAAAAGAATATGTAGATATGGGTTTTTATCTCGGTGTTGGAGGCGTTATTACTTTTAAAAATGCAAAAAAACTAGTGGAAGTAGTGAGAGAAATTCCTTTAACATCTTTGTTAATAGAAACTGATGCTCCTTATTTAACACCTATACCCCATCGAGGTAAAAGGAATGATTCAACGATGTTACCATATATTGCACAAGCCATTGCAGACATTAAACAGATTTCACTAGAAGAAGTAGTAGAACAAACTAGGGAAAATGGGAGAAACCTTTTTCTACCAAAGTAAAAGCATAATTCCTTTAAAGGGTGCTTTACGATCATAGGAGGAACTGAATATGAATAAGTGTTTACGTAAGTTATTGCTGATTGGTATGTTTATTTTTTTAATGAATGATAAGGCAGTAGCTTACTCCGGCTTAACAAAACAAGTGACCGTCATTGATAACGGAATCAAAGCCGTTTATGAAACCAAGGAGACAAAGCTTCAAGATTTTTTTAAAGAACAGGCCCTTGTTTTAGATATGCAAGATCGTTTCGTTGTAGATGATTTCATTGTAGACCTTGATGAACCTATTAACAAAGGAATGGTAGTAGAAATCCAGCGGAAAAAAACCATGATTTTGCAAATTAACAATGTATGTGTCACCGCTACGACCTATGTGTCCACAGTAGAAGAATTGTTAAAGGAACACAATATTGTCATTACAGAAAAAGATTGGATGAACGTTAATCTGACAGATCCTATTTATCCCTATATGCACGTTTATATCCAACAACATCAAGAGCAACAAGAAGCAGAGTTTATAGCTATTCCTTTTGCGACAGAAGTGAGGAAAAATGATCAACTTCTAGTAGGGCAAAAGCGAATTGTTCAAGAAGGAAAAGTAGGCCAGCAACAGATTACATGGAGAGTGGCTTATTTAGGAGATCAAGAACAAAATAGAGTTAAGGTCGCAGAAGTTGTTACTCAACAACCTGTAGCTCATATTATCGAAGAAGGAACAAAGGTACAAACTTTAATACAGAAAGCACTAAGTCCAGATAAATTAGTTGTAGAAAATAATACTTTAATTTTAGAAGATGGGCAAAGACTAACCTTTACAAAAGCAATTAACATGAAGGCCACTTCCTATACGGCTAGTTATGAATGCACAGGGAAACACCCTAGTCACCCTTATTTTGGGATGACTGCATCAGGGACCCGGGCTAAAGTAGGAACTGTTGCTGTTGACCCACGTGTCATTCCTTTAGGAACAAAATTATATGTAGAAGGTTATGGCTTTGCAACAGCAGAAGATACTGGAGGGGCTGTAAAAGGCAATGTCATCGACCTTTATTTTGAAACAAATGCAGATGTAAAAGCTTTTGGAACAAGACAGAGAAAGGTCTATGTATTAGCTCAATAAAGAAAGTGAAAACAAATGCTAACTATTGTAAAGATAGTTAGCATTTAAGTTATTAAAGAGTTTCATACATATGGGAATGAGGAGGGATTTTTTTGTTAAGTAAGAATACGGTAGAAAATGTATTATACGCAGCTCTTTCTACAGGGGGAGATTTTGCAGAAGTATTTGTAGAGGACAAATATAATACAAGTATGAAAATGGTAGGAGGGCTTCTTGAAGATAATATTTCAGGAAGAGATTTTGGGGTGGGGATTCGAATCTTTAATGGTATACATAGCATTTATGCCTATACCAATGATGCTAAAGAAGAGAATCTAATTAAAGTAGCTAAGGAGGCTGCTTTTGCACTTCAATCAAGTCAGAAAGATATTGTTTTAAATCTGTTAAAAGGCACCATTGATAATAAGCATTATATCAAGCAGATTCCCAGTAGTGTAGAAAAGTTTAAAAAGGTAGAAATGATGAGAAAAGGATATGAAAGTGCTAAAAATTATGATCCTTTGATTAGCCAAGTGACAGTCAACTATTTAGATGAAGAGCAAAGGGTATTAATCGCTAACTCGGAAGGGGTATTTATAGAGGATCAACGTATTCGAACAAGAATATCTTTACAAGCTGTAGCTGCAAAAGACGGTGAAATGCAAGTCGGATTTTATGGACCAGGTGCAGCCATGGGGTTTGAATTTTTTGATCATATCAATGTAGAAGATGTAGGAAAAGAAGCAGCAAGAATTGCTAAGACAATGATTCTAGCAGATTATTGCCCAAGTGGACAGATGCCAGTTATTATTCATAATGAATTTGGTGGTGTGCTTTTTCATGAAGCTTGCGGTCATGCATTAGAAGCAACTTTTGTTTCAAAAGGAACTTCAGCTTTTTGTGATAAATTAGGGAAACAAGTAGCATCACCCTTGGTGACTGCTATCGATGATGGAACGATACAGAATGGATGGGGGTCTACCAATATCGATGATGAAGGAACCCCAACTCAAAGAAATATACTCATTGAAAATGGAATATTAAAAAGTTATCTAATTGATAAATTAGGTGGAAGACGTATGGGTATGGATTCAACAGGATCTGCAAGAAGGCAATCCTATAAGTATGCACCTACATCTAGAATGAACAATACCTTTATTGCTAGCGGAGAATCTAGTTTTGAAGAAATTATATCAAAAACAGAAAAGGGTTTATATGCTAAAAAGCTAGGAGGCGGTAGCGTGAACCCAGCAACAGGGGATTTTAATTTTGCTGTTATGGAAGGGTATTTAGTTGAAAAGGGAGAAATTATAAAGCCAGTTCGAGGTGCTACCCTTATTGGTAATGGAGTAAAGGTATTAGAAAAGATTGATATGGTAGGGAATAATCTAGCCCTTGGTCAAGGAATGTGTGGTTCAGCCAGTGGTTCTATTCCTGCTAATGTAGGGCAGCCTACGATACGAGTATCCTCGCTAACTGTAGGTGGTAGGAAAGGAGATGAATAAGATGACTTATAGAGAATTAGCCAATGAAATCTTTAAAAAGGGCAAAAATAAGATGGATGCTATGGAAGTATATATAGAGAAAAGCAAGCAAATTCAGATTGGAGTTTTTGAAGGAGAAATTGATAAATATCAAATAGCTGAAAGTGAGGGTCTTTCACTTCGGGGAATATCAGGAGATAAAATGGGCTACTCTTATACGGAAAAAGTAGATCCCTCTTCTATTGATATGTTAGTACACGAGGCATATGAAAATGCTAAATATATTGATTCAGTAGATAAAGAAATTATTTTTTCGGGTTCAGAACAATATAAAGAAATAGAACAACATAAGGATGGTTTAGGGCAAGTATCCTTAGAAGAAAAAATGCAATTTGTTAAAAAACTAGAAGAGGCAGCCTTTCAATTAGATGAAAGAGTTGTAGCAGTGAATTCATGTATATATAATGAAATAGAGAGTAGTCGGCGTTTAATAAATACAACAGGAATTGATTTAGAAGATAAGGGTCATTTAGCCTATTCTTATATATCTGTTATAGTAAAAGAAGAGGACGATACAAAAACAGGGATGAGTTATATGATCGCCCATGATTTTTCAGCCTTTGATCCTAAAAAAATGGCGGAAGAAGCAGTAGAAGAGGGACTATCCATGTTAGGGGCAACACCTATTAAATCAAAGGAATACCCAGTAATCTTTAGAAATGATGTATTTGCAGATTTATTTGGTGCCTATAGATCCATTTTTCATGCTGAATCTGTTCAGAAAGGTTTATCTTTATTAAAAGATAAATTAGGAGACATCATTGCAAGTGAAAGATTAACCGTAGTTGATGATCCTTTTCTCAAGGGAGGATTTGCTACAAGAGCCTTTGATGATGAAGGAACAGCTACAAAATTGCAAAAGGTTATTGATCAAGGTGTTCTTAATACCTATTTCTATAATTGGAAAACAGCCATCAAGGATGGTGTGCAGTCTACGGGACATGGTCACCGCAGCTCTTACAAATCTCCTATAACTACATCTACCAGTAATCTATATATAGAAGCTGGAAAGCCCTCATTTCAAAGTATGATTCAAGGGATGGATCATGGCTTGCTGATAACAAATCTAGCAGGACTTCATGCAGGGCTGAATCCAGTATCTGGTGATTATTCTCTTTCAGCCCATGGTTATGAAGTTGAAGATGGAAAAATTAAAAGGCCTGTCAATCAGATCACTATTGCAGGAAACTTTTTTGAAATGCTTATGCAAATTGAAGAAATAGGAAATGATTTAAAATTCAATATGTCATTCATAGGCTCTCCCTCTATTAAGGTTAAAGGTGTATCTGTAGCAGGGGAGTGAGCACATTTTATTATCTCTTCTCTTTTGAGGGAAGAGATAATTTTTTTTGTGCAAATTCTGTAATCAGTTTATCAATCCTTTCAGATTGCCGTAAAAGTTCATTAGGGTTAGGATCAGATCTTTCAATTAGTTGCAAAAGTTTTCCCCATTCTTCTTCAAGTTGCTTTTTAAACACATCTCTCACCACCTTTTCAATATTTTTAAATACTTAAATGATAGATATTCATGACAAATTTAGAACATATGTTCATTATAGTTCCAGTATATAAAACTGTCAAGCTAAAACACAAATAAAAGTTTAACTATCTAGAACAAAGCCTTGAAAAACAAGGATTTATGCTACAATTATTTTACTTGTTATTTTTTATGAATTAGCAAG
>JAAZLH010000448.1 GCA_012799415.1 Candidatus Epulonipiscium sp.
AACTTAAGAAAATACTTAACTAAGAGGGGTTAAGACTGGGCGGAAAGAAGCATCATAAACTATATTTCCCGCACCATAACTAAAATTATATACACCTGCTCCGTAACCACTTGAAAAGTGCCCGCCTCGACGAATCAAATGCCCTGCTCTGTATGGGATATAAGAAAAACCTTTATACCAAGCCGATACAGGATTTCCAATATAATTTGTACCATTAAATCTAGCGGCATTTTCGCTTACTTCATAAGTAGCATCTCCATATATATTTGGGTTATATGCCATACTAACACCATTTAACATATCTTCCAAGTTGGTTTCATATCTCGAGATATATTTGTAATTAATACTAGACATTTCTTCGGTTGTAAAACCGCTTATTCCAACAATGTTGTTGTAATTTCCCATCACAACTTCCCAGGCACCACCTGACATATCATAAATACCATAAATATTATGAGTTGTACTTGCTTTAACACCAAGCTCAGATTTATACTCATGACATATAAGTTCACTAGTGGATTCCGCAGTAGAAGCGGCACAACCAGTCTTAAATTCAACAAAAGAATTATTCCATACTTTACCGTTAGCACCATATGGTGAATTAGATAAATTCGCAACTGCTCCCCACTCATGGTTTGTCATCATATGTGAATCAAGTTCAGCTGATTGCCAGCCATAGATTAGATTGTCTTTCATCATAAGTGATGTTTTATAAGCGTTTGATATGTTTATACATCTCCATGGTGTTACATTAGGAACAATTTTGGGACTTTTGTTTGTTACATTATCACCACTACACGATGCTACTCCAGAACTTAAACCTTCATGAGCACTTGCTTCAAATTTTGCCACCCAAAATCCCAGTTCATCTCCGTTGAATTGAAAAGCAGGATGAAGAAAATGATGCATTGAAGTATCTTTTTCGTGTGCTTCATATCCTGTAGTTTCTATTATAGTGTTATCTTCTGTAATATTAGTAGTGCTTTTTAAAAATTTAATATTAATGTCTCCTGCTTCTTTACCTGTTAGATTAAAGCAGTCTTCTCCTGATGTATGGTAGCAACTCTCTATCTTATATGCATATCTTGGTATCCATACCCAGTATGAACCATCTTGTGATTTTGCATTTGCCCATCTCTTTTCATTATAATCGTACCAATCTGGGTCATCTTCTGTTGTTTCAATTTCTGTTGTACCATCCCATTTTACTTGAGTCATTCCAGTAAAAAGAACTGGATGATTTACTCCTTTTTCTTCGTTGTAACCAGGATAAACTTCTCCTTCTCTTACTTCTATTCTTGCTCCAAATTCTTTTTCTTGATCAATACTATGGTCAAATCCTTCTATTAATGGAAAGTATATTTTAAGTTCATAAGTATGGGTTATATCTTCTTCGTTGGTTATGTTAAAGTGACCATTACCAAGAAAGATTTTTCTTTCTCCAGTTTTAATGCCTGTTTGAGTTGTTATTTCTGGTACAACCTCACCATTATCATTATCATTAATTGAATCAAGAGTATAAGTAAGTGCACTACTTCTAAAGGTATTATATTCCATAACAATAAAAAGATGGTAATTCATCATTCCACCATAGGTATTAGTAGCAGTTAATGTAAATGTTTTAGTAATTGCTGGTTCTTCTTTAGGATACATATTAGGAGCATTCAATGCTGGACCTCCATCATAGTTTATTTCTACTAAACCAGAACCAATAGCCATTGTTACTCCTTTTTCAAGACCACTTATTCTAGTTGAAAAAGCAGCATAGCTAGCACTAACAATACTAATAATAATTAATATAACAAATAATATTTGATATTTTAATATTTTCTTGTCTTTTGTCATCTAGCTTCTCCTACTATAAGTA
>JAAZLH010000283.1 GCA_012799415.1 Candidatus Epulonipiscium sp.
ATTATCAAAGAATTAGATGAGGCCAAAGGAAATGTTGTGAATACTTTTTTAGATGATCTTATTGCTGCTATTGCCGCCGCTGCAGCTAGTAGAATTGCTCATTCTGATCGAATGTAAATGGAGATAAGCAAAATTTAAAAGATAAAGAAACACAGTGCTATAGGATAAAATATTATAGAAATTTTAGGAATTATATTGAACTAGGTAGTAGGAGATAGTATAATTACTAATGATACTAAAAGATAAAGGGTAGAAGGTGATAAAAATGTGGAAAGAGTTTAAAAAATTTGCAATGAAGGGAAATATTATAGATCTAGCCATTGGGGTTGTTATAGGGGGAGCTTTTGGAAAAATAGTAACTTCCTTAGTGAATGATATTATTATGCCACTGGTAGGATTATTATTAGGGAAAGTTGATTTCTCTAACCTTTTTATTGCTTTAGGGGATGGAGAGTTCCAGACAATTAAAGAAGCTGAAGCGGCAGGGATTAGCACTTTAAATTATGGGCTTTTTATTAACAATATTATTGATTTTTTAATCATTGCTTTTTCTATTTTCTTTGTAATTAGACAGCTTAATCGCTTCACAAAAAAAGAAGAGCAAAAAGAAGTGGTGCCTACAAGCAAATCATGCTTGTATTGCTATACAGATATTCCTATAAAGGCAACAAGATGTCCCCATTGTACGTCCGACCTTGGAGAAGAAATAGATTTGCATCTAAAGGAAGAGGCTTAAATTGGTAATCATCTTGTTATTGTATGTAAAGAATGGTATAATTAAAGATAAGGTTTAAAGCTATAACCTAATCTAAAAAATGTGTTGAATAATATGACGGTATAGGGAGCTGAATACATGCTAAATATGCTAGACAAGCAAGCTTTATTTGCCCTTGGAATCTCTGTTCTAGCAGGAATGTCAACCTTATTAGGGGCTTTAATTATTTTTATAACTGATTCTAAAAGTGAAAGAACAATTACTTTATCCCTTGGGTTTGCGGCTGGAGTAATGATTAGTGTTACTTTTACAGATTTATTCCCAGGATCTCAAAACTTTTTTTTTGAGGCAGTAGGCCAGAAAAAAGGAATTCTACTTTCTGTGTTGTTTTTAATCATGGGTATTTTAATAGGAATGGGAATAGATTATTTTGTCCCCCATGAAGAATATGATGAAGAAAATCAGGAAAAACCTCATCAAAATCTTTATCGAGTGGGATTTGTATCAATGATGGCAATTATGCTTCACAATTTTCCGGAGGGAATAGCAACCTTTATGGCTGGTTATCAGGATATTACTTTAGGAATTACCATTGCTATTGCAATTACTCTCCATAATATTCCAGAGGGTATTTCTGTTGCATTGCCTATTTATTTTGCAACAGGAAGTAAAAAACAAGCTTTAAAATATACTTTTTTATCTGGCATTGCAGAGCCTGTAGGGGCATTTTTAGCTTTCATAGTGCTACGCCCCTTTATTAATGATTTAGTTTTAGGAGCTATTTTTGGAATTGTAGGAGGAATTATGCTTTATATTAGTTTAGAAGAACTCATACCGTCCTCTAGGCAATATGGATACAAACGTTTAGCTCTGTTTTCAACTTTTGCAGGAATTTGTTTAATGCCACTAAGTCATCTATTTTAAAAAATATGAAAGGGGTATATGATGAGATCAACAGTTGCTTTTTTTCAATGTCAAGAATGTGGTAATATTGTAGAGTTAATAAAAAATGGAGGCGGAACATTGGTTTGCTGTGAAAAGCCAATGACTCAGTTCAAGGTCAATACAGTAGATGCCTCCCTAGAAAAACATGTCCCAGCTGTTTCAAGGGCAGATGGGAAATTAATCGTAGATGTAGGTTCAGTTGCGCATCCAATGGTAGAAGAACACTATATTGAATGGATTGCTCTTGTAACGGACACAGGTATTCAGCGTATTAATTTATTGCCTGGCGATGATCCTAAAGCTATTTTTGCTGATCAATCTGATGTAGACGTATATGCTTACTGTAATCTTCATGGACTATGGAAGGTAGAAGCTTAAGGAAAAAACAGTATTAATTAATTTAAATGATCTAAAAGGCCCTATAGATATATATATCTATAGGGCCTTTTAGATCATTTAGGAAAGTTGTTCTTATTTGATAAAGATCAAGCTTTTTCAGTCCTATTGGAAAAAGTACGTTTTTTGTACTTTGCAAAGCTTATCCAATAGTTCACAATTAAAAATCTCCCACTTCTTAAAGTGGGAGTTGAGCTTACAGTACTCCTAATTAAATAATCTAAGGCTGGGAATTGGGAAGCCTGCACAAGGATATTAGTGCCAAGACACGTCGCAGTGGGAGTTTAAATTCTTTGACTGAGTCTTAGCTTATAAATAGGAGAAAGTAAAGTGATTAGATTTGCCCCCTTTTTATCCAAGAAGTTATTTCAAGCATACGTTTCACTTGATGGTTTACAGCAGCCTCCACATTTTCAATCATTTTCCCGTTTTGGTCTACAGTTACACTAGTTCCATAGGGATTCCCTCCTGCCTGAAAGATAGAGGAATCCGTATAACCTGGTGGAACAATGATTGCTCCCCAATGCATCATTGATGTATATAAAGCTTTGATGGTTGCTTCCTGTCCTCCATGGGTATTACCGGCTGAAGCCATAGCGCTAACTACTTTATTAGTTAATTTTCCTTGGGCCCAAAGGCCTCCTTGGCTATCGATGAATTGTTTCATTTGAGAAGGAAGATTACCAAAACGTGAGGGGACACTAAAAAGAATTGTATCAGCCCATTCTAAGTCATCAGAAGTGGCCAGAGGAACATCAGAAGTAGTATCTACATATGCCTTCCATGCTGGGTTAGCCTCAATAGCAGATTTGGGCGCCAATTCTTCTACTTTTAACAGCCGTACATCGGATTTTACTTCTAATGCAGCCTTTTCTGCCCATTGTGCTAGTTGATAATTAGTTCCCGTAGAGCTATAGTAAATAATTGCTAATTTAACTTTTTCCATTTAATTTCCTCCTTTTAAACACTATATTATATTAGTATCTCTTACTGTTAATTTATTATAACACTATTCCGATCAATTTTACAATAGTTGTTATTTTAAAATAATTATTATTCTATATTTAAATATGAATACAAGCCTAAATCATATATATTTAATTTGCAAAAGTATTAAAAAATAAAATAGGATATTTTTCAGGCTTTTTAAATAAAACAGAACTCACCTATTTATTACAAAGATAGATTTTATAGGGCTTCTAAAAAAAATAGCTAGGAATTAAAGAGTTATCCTACTATTGCATCACTGGATATGCTTGACATCAGTTTTAAAAAGTAATACAATTTAAATGTTGCATACTTTTTTATATTGCACAATGAAAACTGAATAAAGGAGGTGTTGGTTATCGTTGAGATAATTATTGCTATTGTGATAACAGCCATAATTGTTAGTATTATTGCTTTTAGGGCGGGAATCACTTATAGAAAAAAAATTGCTGAAGCTCAGATTGGTACAGCTGAAGGAAAAGCTCGTGATATTATTGATGATGCTATTAAAACAGCAGAAAATAAAAAACGAGAAGTTTTGCTAGAGACTAAGGAAGAAATGTTAAAATCAAGAAATGATTTAGATAAGGAAACCAAAGAACGCAGATCTGAGCTTCAACGTCTTGAAAGAAGACTTCTTCAAAAAGAAGAGGCTTTAGATAGAAAAGCGGAATCTTTTGAGAAAAAAGAAAGTCAACTTGTAAAAAAAGCGGAAGAAATTGAACAATTAAAAGAAGAAATGTTTGAGTTAAAAAACAGACAATTAGAAGAGTTAGAAAGAATCTCAGGATTAACTTCAGATCAAGCAAAGGAGTACTTATTACAAAATATTGAAAATGAAGTAAAGCATGAATCTGCAATGTTGATTAAAGAAATCGAAATTCAAACAAAGCAAGAGGCAGATAAAAAAGCAAGAGATATTATTACCAATGCCATCCAAAAATGTGCAGCAGACCATGTAGCAGATACTACAGTATCTGTTGTATCCCTACCAAACGATGAAATGAAAGGACGAATCATAGGAAGAGAAGGCCGAAATATACGAGCACTTGAAACATTAACAGGCATAGATCTGATTATTGATGATACTCCTGAAGCAGTAATCTTATCAGGATTTGATCCAATTCGCAGAGAAATCGCAAGAATTGCGTTAGAAAAACTGATTGTAGATGGGCGGATTCATCCTGCGCGCATTGAGGAAATGGTAGAAAAAGCAAGAAAAGAAGTAGAGACAATCATTCGTGAAGAAGGGGAGTCAGCTACTTTTGAAACAGCAGTACATGGAATTCACCCTGAGCTAGTACGCTTACTTGGAAAATTAAAATTTAGAACCAGTTATGGTCAAAATGTATTAAAACATTCGATTGAAGTAGCTCATTTAAGTGGTTTAATTGCTGGAGAATTAGGTGTAGATATTCGTTTAGCTAAAAGAGCTGGTTTATTACATGATATTGGGAAAGCCGTGGATCATGAAATGGAAGGTTCACACGTAAGTATTGGTGTTGAATTGTGCAAAAAATATCGTGAATCTAAAGTTGTTATTAATGCAGTAGAGGCACACCATGGTGATGTAGAGCCAGAAAGTATTATTGCAATTATTGTTCAAGCGGCAGATACCATTTCAGCTGCCAGACCTGGTGCGAGACGCGAAACATTAGAAACCTATATTAAGCGCTTGCAAAAATTAGAAGAAATAGCAGATGGATTTGAAGGTGTAGAAAAATCTTTTGCAATTCAAGCAGGACGAGAACTTCGTATTATGGTAATACCAGATCAAGTTAATGATGCAGAGATGAATTTGCTATCTAGAGAAATTGCAAAGCGAATAGAGGGAGAGTTAGAATATCCAGGTCAAATAAAAGTGAATATGATTCGTGAAACAAGAGCGATTGAATATGCAAAATAAAAATCATTAAAAATAAAAGCGTGGAATCCACGCTTTTATTTTTTTCAAAGACATACGGTTTATATTATTGTATGCGGGGTTCAAAACTTAAACAATCTGTTTCATGCTTTGTGCGAGCTTCATCGCCATTTGGACCTACTTGAATATGATCTAACATACAATATTTCACTTGATCATTAAATTGGCAGGATTTCACGCCACATTGAATCATTTGATTGTCAGGCTTATGCATTGTATTTTCCTCCTATTTTCACGTATTTATAGATGGAGTTTGGGTAGCTTATATAACAGAATATTTCAAGCTAAACTTGTTTAATTTCATATGATTTGTTTGATTTCATCCTCAAAATTAGGGATTGATTTAGATGAAATATTACTTTATTATTATATGCGAAAAAGAAAAGAATATACAGATAAGAGAAAATGCCAAAAAAACTCAAATGAATAAAAGTTAAAAAAACTTGCAGTTTTTTTTAAAAAAAATCCTTTGAATTAGATAAAAACTTTAGAAAAGAATTTTATTAAAAAAATACTTGCAAATATCTGAAAAATATATTACAATAGGAACAATTCATAAAACGATCATTATCATTGTAGGTAGGTGGAAGAAGATGTATATCTCTAGAAAAGGAAGTCAAATCAAGCCGTCATCGACATTGGCTATTACAGCTAAAGCAAAAGAAATGCAGGACGAAGGAGTTGATATTATTGGATTTGGAGCAGGAGAACCTGATTGTGACACCCCATCTCATATTAAACAAGCTGCTATTCAAGCTATAGAGGAAGGGTTTACTAAATATACTCCAGTTGCAGGTACTATTGAACTTAGAAAGGCCATTTGTCATCAATTACAACAAGACCATGGCTTGATCTATGCACCTAATCAAATTGTTATAAGCAATGGGGCCAAACATTCTTTGACAAATGCTTTTATGGCGATTTTAAATCCAGGTGATGAGGTTATCATTCCAGCCCCATTTTGGCTAAGTTATCCTGAAATGGTAGGTTTAGCAGACGGCATTCCCATGATTGTGTATACAAAGAAAGAAAATCAATACAAACTTACACCAGAAGAATTAGAAAATGCCATTACTAGCCGAACTAAGGCTATTATTATCAACAGTCCTAGCAATCCAACAGGAATGATTTATACCAAAGAAGAATTACAAGCTTTAGTAGCAGTAGCTTTAAAATATGATTTGTATATTATTTCCGATGAGATTTATGAAAAACTTATCTATGATGGAGCTATCCATGTGAGTGTGCCTACATTAGGCGCGGATGTATATGAAAAAACAATTCTAATCAATGGGGTATCGAAAAGTTATTCAATGACTGGTTGGAGAATTGGGTATGCCGCCGCTCACCCTAAGATTGCAAGTGTTATGTCCAATATTCAAAGTCATGGCTCTTCAAACCCAAATTCTATTGCTCAAAAAGCTGCATTAGCTGCTTATACAGGTCCACAAGATTGTGTAGAAGAGATGCGCCGAGCATTTGAAGAACGCCGTAATTATATGATGGAGCGTATTGAACAAATTCCAAATATATCAGCTTTTAAACCTCGAGGAGCTTTTTATGTTCTTTTTGATATGAGTGAACTTATAGGTATTACTTATGAGGGAGAGATCATTCATGCAGCTGATGATTTAGCCAGAATACTGCTAGAGAAAGCACAAGTTGCAGTTGTTCCATGTGCTGATTTTGGTTGCCCTAATCATATTCGTCTATCCTATGCTATTTCTATGGACAATATAAAAAAAGGACTTGACCGCATTGAAGCATTAATTAAAGATCTATTATTTTTGGATGCTTCTGTATAATGATCTTTATAGTCATCTTACGTATAACTAAAGAAGTTTGCTTATCAAAATCTTAATTTAGAAATAAGTGATAAATCAAATGATATAGAAAACATAAGAGAGGAAAAGCTTCCTTCTTATGTTTTTTCTGCTTATAATAAAAACTATTGAAGGAGGTAAATATATTATGAAAAATATTGGAATCATTGGAGCAGGCAATATGGGAATGGCTATTATTCAAGGTTTACTGCAAAAAGGTTGGAAGGAAAAGATTTCTTTTATAGATTTATCAAAGCAACGTTGTCAGTGGGTTTATGAACAAACAGGTGTAGTAAATAAGGGAAGCATAGAAGAACTTATTAGTGAGGCAGAAATTATAGTATTAGCTATTAAGCCGCAATTTTATCAAGAGACTGTGCAGCAGTTAAAATATATTTATAGAGAAAGTCAAATTTTAGTGTCAATTGCACCAGGTATTTCAATTGCATCCATTCAACAATGGATTGATGAGCCCATACGCATCGTTCGCGCTATGCCAAATACACCGGCTGTTATTGGAGAAGGAATGAGTGTGCTCTGTTTTTCAGAAGGTTATTATACGGAAGAAGACAGAAAAGCAATTCACCTCCTATTTGAAAGTTTAGGGCAAGTTGCATATTTAGAAGAATATTTAATGGATGCAGTTGTTCCTATCTCAGGTAGTGCACCGGCATATGTTTATATGATGATTG
>JAAZLH010000284.1 GCA_012799415.1 Candidatus Epulonipiscium sp.
CGTAACAATCACTACCTGAAACATAGTAGACAGTATCTCCTTTAGCCCTATGATATCTGGCTAAAACATCGCCTGGCAAAAGTGCAGCTATATGACCAATATGCAAAGATCCATTTGCATAAGGCCACGCACCGGCAATTAAAATATTCATATGATTTCCTCTTTTCTATAATAAATTTATACTTATTCTATAAAAAACTAAATAAAAAAACTCTCACCCCCGAAAAATTACTTTTTCGAGGACGAGAGCATCGCTTCGTGTTACCACCTCAAATTCGCCTATATCTCACAATATAAGCCTCATCTGCTACGGATAAAAAATGATTTATCGATAGCATATCACGATAACGGGTGCACCCGTCGTAGCCTAAACAAATTGTTTTCGGTACGCAGCTCCAAGACCATATTCAGCAACTTCTAGTTTTTCCCATTCTCAGCAAACCGGGTTCTCTGTAAAAATATCCATTGCTTACTCTTCTTTTCATCGCCTTTATATACTCTTTTGAAAATAGCTATTATAGTATTTGTAAACTCAATATATCCTATACTTTATTTATTGTCAAGAACATCTTAAATATAAGTCTGATTTAATTTAGATATATATTTATATCCATCTTCTATACTAATAACACTAATACTTCCATTTTCTGCTTTGAATTTAAAAAAATAGTTAATATCATCCATTACCCAAGCACACGCAATTCGTATAATGCCTTCATGGGTGATGAGTACCACATTTTCATTTTGCTTCACTACTTCTTCTAAAAATTCTACAACTCGCTTACAAACTGTTTCTAAGCTTTCTCCTTTGGGAATTTCATAACTATTCGTATGATCTATCCACATTTGAACTTCCTTTGGAAATTCTGCCGAACATTCTGCAAATGTTTTTCCTGTGAATATACCAAAATTAACTTCTCGAATCCGAGGTTCTTCTATTCCTTGCAAACCCAAATAATATAAAGTATCTTTTGTTCTAGTTAAAGGACTATAATAAACTTGTTTATAATCTAAGCCCTCTAGTATCTTCCTAGTTGCTTTAATTTGCTTGATTCCTTCAGATGATAGTTTGGTCGCATCTCGACTAAATATTTTAGATATATTATCTTCTGATTCTCCATGTCGAATCAAAATAATATCCATTGGTTCACCCCCATGAATAAAATCAGAGAGATCGCTTCACTAATCTCAATAATGGTTCCATAGACATCTCCTGTTAGTCCATCTACTTTATTGTATGCTATATGGCTAACAAATTCCCCTAAAAGATAAGCCCCTAGTAAAGGGATTATATAGATAGGGTTTAAGAATAATAATAAAATCATATATATAATGGCACTACTAATAAGATAAGGCTTTGGTAAGCTTTGGTGAAATAAATTACCTAAACCATTAGGCCTTGCTGTTTTTTTATAGGTCATCATAATAACAGCCACCAATCTACTATTAGCCAAGGAAAGTATAAGAACCAAAGGGAGCTTAGGCATATTTACAAGCAAAACATATTTTAAAAGAATAATAAGTATCAACCCAATAACACCAAAGGCCCCTATTCTACTATCTTTCATAATATCCAAGGTTTTTTCTTTATCCTTATTAGATAAAAATCCATCCATAGTGTCTGCCAGACCATCTAAATGAAGTCCACCTGTAAGTACAATGATCAATAATACTGTAGCAAAGGCCCCAAGTTCTCTGCTTATTGGTAAAAAAACCAAGTATCCTATAGCTGCTAAAGCCCCGATAAGACCACCTACAAGAGGAAAGAAAAATGTGCTTTTTCTTATGTTTTCATGATTAAAATCAATATTGATATGGATAGGAATGCGAGTTAAAAACTGTAAAGAAAGAATAAGCCCTTTCATCATTTAATCTTCACTGGTACGCCACAACATACCAAATAAACCTCATCTGCTAACTTGCCTAATTCCTGGTTTATCCTTCCTTGAAGATCTCGAAACACCCTAGCCACATGATTATCTGGCACAATTCCGTACCCTACTTCATTGGTTACTACAGTCAATACATATTCCTTTTTATTAACTTCTTCTATTAAATTTTTAAGTTCTTTTAAAACCCTTCCTTCTATCTTCCTCTGTAATTCATAAGGAATATATTCTACATCTTTTGTCATATCAAACATAATATTAGAAAGTAACACCGTAATACAATCCAGTAAATAGTGCTTTTCTTTTCCTAATGCCTGATTTAAATTGTCATTTCCTTCATAAGTTCTCCATATAGCAGGCCTACGTTCTCTATGCAAAGTAATTCGTTCTTCCATTTCTGAATCTGTGATAATAGAGGTAGCTATGTAAACTACATCTTTATAATTAGTATATAAACTTTCTGCAAAGGAGCTTTTCCCACTCCGTGCCCCTCCTGTAATTAATCGAATCATTCTATCACCTTTTCACTTTCTCTAATATCAATCAGTGCTTCACTATTGATAGATGCTTCTTCGAAAGTCCCCATGTTTTCTAATGTATAAAGTCCTGCTTCTATAATTTGAAAAGCCAGTGGGCAACCTGAACCTTCTCCTAATCTCATACCCATATGTAACATCGGCATTAACTCTAATTCCTCCATAACAGAAGAGGCTCCTACTTCAAAGGAAAGGTGGGAAGGAATAATATAGTCCTTTACAAAAAAGTTCAGCTTGACAGCACATAAAGCAGCTACGGAAGAGATAAAACCATCAATGACGATAGGTTTTTTATTTTTTGCTGCAGATAAAAAAAGCCCACACATACCGGCAATATCAAAGCCTCCCACTTTTGCTATAACATCAATCACGTCTTCCTTATTTGGCTGGTGTAAGTTAATCCCCTTTTGTATTGCTTTCTTTTTTCCTTCCAGTTGCTCTTCTGTTAACCCCGCTCCTTTACCACAAGTCTGATCTACATCAAGATCTAGTAGCACACTTAATATAGCTGAAGAGGTGGTAGTATTACCTATACCCAATTCTCCTGTACCTAAAATATCATAGCCTTCTTTATATAGATCATCCCCTATTTCAATGCCTACTTCAATGGCTTTGATGGCTTCTGCATAAGTCATGGCTGGCTCCTTTGTAAAATTTTTGGTGCCGTTATTTATTTTTTTATGTATGATAGAAGGATGATTCACTTCCCCTAACAATCCTATATCTACTACCTTAACATCTGTATTAGTAAACTCAGCTAAGGCGGCAACACCTGTGATCTTTTTGACTGTAGATTCAGCCAATAAAGTTGTAAAAATAGGAGGTGCTGCACTAACTCCTTCTTCTGTCACGCCATTATCACTAGCCATGACAACAATGGCCCTTTTGCTAATACTGTTTTTTAGGTTACCGGTCATCCCTGCAATTTTTATAGTTATTTCCTCCATAAGTCCCAGGCTACCCATAGGTTTTACAAGACTATCCCACTTTTTTCTAGTTTCTCTTTCCATTTCTTTATTTGATGCTGTAATAGATGTCAGTGTTTCTTTCAGTATTTTCAATGATCATTTCTCCTTTTTATCTTGACATACAAATATATGAATTTACACTCCAATTAACCTAAATATTGATATTTTCTTGTGTTAAGACTTCTATGAACCCTTTTCACTTAATTCTAAGAAAGCCTCTATTAGCTTTTTATTATTCTTTCTATCTTTAATAGCTACTCTGATATAACCTTCTGGTAAGCCTAAAAAACTACTACACTTTCTTATCAGTAATCCTCTTTTTAAAAACCATTGAAATATATATTCCTCATCCCAAAGAAGTACTTGTATGAGTATGTAGTTTGTATCTGTTTGGAAGGGTTGAACTCCCCTTATCTTTGATAAAGCTCCTAAAACATATTCTCTCTCTATTTCTATATATTTTTTAGATTGTTTTATATAATCTTTATCCTTAAAAATAAATTGTCCCGCTACATCTCCTAGGGCATTCACACGCCAGGGTAGCTCTATTTGAGCTAATTCTTTTACTTTTTCCTCTGAAGCACACCCATAACCTAGTCGAATGCCGGGAAGAGCAAAAAATTTTGTAGCTGCTCGAATAATTCCTACATTTTGATACCCGTAGGGTTCAAATAGTCTAATGGAATCGTAATCTTCTGGACAAAATTCAAAAAAAGCCTCGTCTAATAGTAAATATGCATCTTTCTTTTGAATTAACTTATAAATTCTAATCAACTGATCTTTTTTGATTCGCAGACCTGTAGGATTATTTGGGTTACCTAAGATAAGAAGATCTTTTGGTTTTATTATTTTTTCTATAGATTCAATATCAATCGTAAAATCTTTACGATAAGAAATTCTTTCTACTATTTTCTCATGAACAAAAGCTCTCTTTTCATATTCTGAAAAAGATGGAATGAACAAAATAACCCTTTTTGATGAGATAATAAAATGATCAATGATTTCAACTGCTCCATTCCCTACCAAGACATTTTCTTTTTTACATTTTAGGTAAATCGATAAGGATTCTTTTAACTTCCTATATTGAATATCTGGGTACATTTCTAACGATGATAGGCTGCTAATTAACATTTGATCTAATCCCCTAGGAGGTCCTAGAGGATTTATGTTGCTGCTGAAATCAACAAGTTGACCACTATAGTCATCTTCATATGATAGTAAATCCCCACCATGTTCCATTTTTCTCTATTCACCCTCTTTTTTTATCTGTTTTCTATATCAAAAAAAGATACTTTTAATAATAATATATCCCACTAACATAAGAATCTCACTTCGATACATAATTTCAATGGTCAACTTAACATCTTCTTTTCTTACTTTCCTTGTAGCGTCCCCAATGGTTGGTTTTTCTATCAGCTGACCATAATAATAATTGCTTCCCCCTAGCTGAACCCCCAATAATCCTGCCACAGATCCTTCTGGATAAGCGGCATTGGGACTTTTATGATTTTTTCTATCTCTAATCATGATCTTAAAACCTTCTAAGGAATTAAATCGAAATAATGAAGAAAAATTCATTAAAAGACCCGTTATTCTTGCTGGCATATAATTAAAAATATCATCTATTTTAGCTGGAAAATACCCTAAATCTCTATATTTTTTATTTTTATATCCTAACATGGAATCCATTGTATTAACCATCTTATATACCATCCCGCCTGGAGCACCTAAAATCATTATGTATAATAGTGGCGCAATAACTCCATCTGACGTGTTCTCCGCTACTGTTTCTATGGTAGCTTTTAATATTTCTTCTTCTCCTAATTGAGTCGTATCCCTACCTACGATATAAGAAAGTCGATGACGTCCCTCTTCCAGTCCTATTTCTAAGGCTTGTACAACCTTGGTCGCTTCTTGCTCTAAACATCTTGCAGCGATACAAGTATAAATAAGATAGATATTAACTAGGTTATAGATAATTGCAAGACCTTCTATCGCTTTTAATAAATAGTAAGGAATAAGAAGTGCTAAAAGAATATTTATAGTAACAATCATAAATCCAATGCTTTTTAATCCAACAGATGTCTTACTTACCTTACGTCCTATTTTTTCCTCTACTGATATGATTTTTCCCATGAACTTAACTGGGTGTGGAAAACTGTAGGGATCCCCCAGTAAAAGATCTACTACACTCGCAATTAAAATACTTTTCATTTCTTTACCCCTAATAGAGAATAAACAAAATCTATATCCATATTTTCTCTTAATACTTTTGCTAATTTATTAAGCTCTTTTTCCATTTCTTCTTCTGTCTGAGGACTTATATTACATTTTTTCTCATAATCAATCAAACTATCTTCATCTACCAATTCTAACTGAGTAAAAGGAATTGTACCTATAACAGGTATGTTTAATATTTCCTCGATCATTGTAATGCCTGGATCTAATAATGTCTTATCTCCTCTGAATTTATTAATAATTAAACCTTTAATTCTTCTTCTTTCGCACTCTTCTAGTAGCATAACAGTACCGTAAAGAGATGCAAAAACACCACCTCGATCAATATCCGCTACTAAAAGTACAGGAGCATCGGCAATTTCTGCCATGCCCATATTGACAATATCATTTTGTTTGAGATTGATTTCTGCCGGACTGCCTGCTCCTTCAATAACAACTATCTCATTCTCTTCCTCTACAGTTCTAAATACATCTGTAATCATTGGCTTTAATGTATTCTTAAAATTAAAATATTCTACGGCTTCCATTGTATACTCATGCTTTCCCTGAATGATTACATGAGACCCTTTTTCTGATGTAGGTTGTAAAAGAATAGGATTCATATTGGGGTGAGGGCTAACCCCCGCAGCCTTTGCTTGTAATGCCTGAGCTGTACTTATTTTAAACCCTTCTTTTGTTGTGAAATATTTGGAAGACATATTTTGGGATTTAAAAGGGTATACTCGGTATCCATCTTCTTTGAAAATTCTGCAGAGTCCTGTACATACTAGGCTCTTTCCTGCTGAGGAAGTGGTTCCTTGAATCATAATATTTCCCATATCCTCTCACTCCTTATCTATGATTGTTTTAAACTCCATCTCCTATATCCGCTCATTACTATCCATCCAGATATCATTCCAATCAGTACACCAGCAATAATATCTGATGGAAAGTGTACATACAAATATAGCCTTGAAAAGGCTATAAGAGATGCAGGTATCATCCCAGATATAGCTATTTTTCTGTTAGTATACAGCAATATGGTAGCTGCTGCAAAAGCAGAAGCTGTATGCCCTGACGGAAAGGAAAAATCTCTAGGAGATGGTATTAAGAGCTCTATGGTAGTATTGATATTAAAGGGGCGAATCCGTTGTATTAGTGGCTTTAATGTTATATTTACAAATAAAGCTTCAAGACCTAAAGCAATCAATATAAGAAACCCATATTTACGATATTTTTTAGACAATAAAAACAAAACCCCAATTGTGATCCAAACAAACCCACCATCCCCAATTCTCGAAAGAAAAATCATAATAGAGTTTAAAAAATCATAATGAAGATAAGTTTGAATCATATTTAGAATCATAATATCTATTTCTTGTAATATTGCCATCTACTATATTTCCTTTCACTGCACTAAAATTTTTTATCTACTTGTAAATAGCCACACTTAAACTATTTTTGTCTAATGCCTCCATCCTCAAACACAATCAGTTTTTCTTTATATAACCTACCTATAGCCCTCTTAAATCCTGCCTTACTCATATTCAATTCTTTTTTGATTTGTGCTGGTGAACTCTTATCATTAAGCGGAAGAAACCCACCTGCATTTTCTAATTTAGATACTATAAATTTGGCATCCTTATCCATTTGAATATGAGCCTTCTCTCGCAAACTAAGATCTAATTTCCCATCTTCTTGAACATTTGTTACTCTAGCTTCTACTATATCCCCTACTTGATACAATTCAAATAATTCCTTTTTAGGGATTAATCCTTCATACTGGTCCTCTACAGCTACAAAAGCCCCTAAATCTGGATGAATATTATAAATAGTCCCTTTTACCTTATCATTTGCTTTGTATGGCGAATCGGTATAAAGGAAATTTCTTATATTCATCGTGGCACATAGTCTATCACTTTTATCTATATAAACACCTACCAGATACTCTTTTCCTAATTCTACGGAACCAACCGTCTCACTAAAAGGTAAGAATAAGTCTTTTTCTAGACCCCAGTCCAAAAACGATCCAATTCTTGTTTGGCTAACAACCTTTAGGCGTCCTACTTCTCCCACCTGTAATTTGGATCGATTAACGGTGGCAATCATTCGATCTTCTGAATCGTTGTATACCATAACTTCTATTTTATCTCCTACCTCGGCATCTTCTGGTAGCTGAGCTTTTGGGAGCAAAATATCATCTTCTGCCTCTGCCTCATTTACATTTAAATAAGCACCTACAGTTGTAAATCTTTTTATTATCAGCTTTTGTACTTCTCCAAGCCTAATCATACTCCACTTCCTTTACTATTGTTATCATTTTATTTTATCATATTTTTTAAATTTTATCGCATAAACTTAAATTTTTATTGTTTAAATAATCTTTGTAATCCAAGCAATCACATCTCTTATTACTTCATCTTTATTTATTTCATTTAGCATTTCATGCCTTCCTCCTGAATATAACTTATAACTTACATTCCGAATTCCTAATGATTCATAGGTTTTATATAGACTTATCACTCCCTTACCATATTCCCCAACAGGATCCTCATCCCCTGCAAAAATATAAATAGGTAACCCCTTAGGTATTTGGGCCAAGTTGTCTTTTTGATGAATCATCTTAGTACCCTTATATAAATCATGAAAGAAAGAAGCTGGAAAAAGGGTTCCGCAATAGGGATCTTCAACATAGCGCCTCACTTCTTCTTCGTCTCTTGATAACCAGTCAAACTTAGTCTTATTGGGCTTAAATCGATGATTATAGTGTCCAAATGTAAGTTTATCTAGTCTTTTACCACTTGCCCTTCTTCCCTTGAATGCTATTATGATCTTAGATAATAGAATCCCTACATTGACCAATGATTTTTGTTTTCCATTGGTTCCGGATAAAATGACTCCAGCTATCTCATTTCCATAAAGTTGTATATATCGCTGAGCCAAAAAAGATCCCATACTATGCCCAAAGAGAATAATAGGTAAATTCGGATTTTCCATTTTAGCTATATCCGTAACACTCTTCATATCCATAACCATATCACTAAATCCATCATTATCACTAATATAACCTAGATCTTCTATAGAAGTCGCTGACCTTCCATGTCCTCTGTGGTCATGAGCATAAACTATAAATCCTTCTTTTACTAAAACAGATGCAAAATAATCATATCGACTGGCCCTCTCCGCCATGCCATGAGCAATTTGGACAATTCCTTTCGCCTCTTGTGTAGGGATCCATTGATAGACATGAATAACGTTCTTATCTGAATTAGGAAAAGTAAACTCTTTTTTAACCATAACATCCCCCCCTTATTTTTTCTGCTTCTTATTACTTTCATCCTATCTTTTACTCTACATTGTATTCTACTGGGATTATATCTATTTTATTAGGCTCAAAAGATTTGAAAGAATGAATCCACTGGGGCTGTGACGGTGCATTTTTCAATAAAAGTTCAGGATTTATTTGCTCATAATGCCATCCATCCCCTTCAATTCTTTCAACTCCAAGCATCTGATGCCATTCTTCATCCGTCAGTGGCTTCTCGTTTAAAAATTCATAATATCCATAAGTTATTCCCCTAGCTAAATAAACTTTTCCCTCATAATAAGTGGCAACTAAAATCTCATTAGGTAATCCAGTACCTATTTCTAAAAATTCTCCTGTATCTGCAATACCAGCAACATCGGAGATGATTGCAGAAGAAAGGGGGCGATCATATTGATCTGCTAGCATATTATCCACATACTCTAATGCTCCTCCAATGTATTTTAAAGCATTGTTTTCTTCTTCTGAAATAGGTACATTTTCAAGCTGTTTTACTGAACAAGTTCTAAGCAGCTCATAGATTTCTTCTAATTTTTGTAAAGCATATGCTTGTTTCTCAGATAACAACTGTCTTTTTTCCAAATTGGCTTTTGAATACTGAACCAGCCATAATAATCGGTCATATACTTCGATTGCTGGTTCTACATAATTAGGATAGGGATTTTGCTTTTCCTCCCCTCCTCCTTTTTCTGCCATAGGTTGTTTAGCATAAAGAACTGTATCATGCTTAAGTTCTGCGTAGCTACCTAAGCCTGATTGAAGATTTTTATCTTCCCAAGCTTGATTTTTCATAAAGAAAGGAAGTCCTTCTGTGTTTTGATTGGGTGTCCAAAGAGATCGAAGTACCCATAACCAACCATGATATAAATTTTGTTGCCAATCTGCTAAGGTTAAACTTTCCACCTTCTTTTTCATAACTTGTAATTCCTGACTATACTTTTCTGGCTCTATATGCTGTAAATAAAATTCTTTCACAAGGCTTTCTGCCCTTTCACTTCCAAAAGCGCCTACCACATCTAACCCTGTAGGTACGGGGCGAATAATAGGAAACATTAATTCTTGCATAATATTGGCATCCAAGGTGTACCTTTGCCCCATGAATCGGAACTGCTTTGCTGTGGGTACATCAACAGCTCCTGTTATCAGTTTATGCTGAATTTGAGGACTAGGCAGCGCATCAATTTCCTTTTCCAGCAGACTCTTATATTTGTCATTTCTTATATCCTCTGGGGTTAAATCCTTTCCATAAACTTGGATCATTACTTCTTTTAAATCAAAAAGAGTAAGATCATCAGACTGACCTACAAAAAAATCCGTTGGTGAATATATTTTATCCCAAAGGGCAATATCATTTACCCCTTCTTTTTCTTGAAAAGAGAGATAGGTAATTAGCATGGCTTTTACTGC
>JAAZLH010000285.1 GCA_012799415.1 Candidatus Epulonipiscium sp.
ATAGATAATCTTTTTTTAGATAAGACCTTATAAAGCCCTTTCATTGCCTGCAGCTCCTTCTTTGTCCTCATTTGTTTCACTCTTTTTCAGTTATAGAGTGGGGATTTCATTCCAATCTCGTATTTCCCATCCTACATTAGCTGGTTCTAAAATATGAGGAGGATAATCATAAAACATTCTCCGATCGTGAGCATACTGCTTTAAATAACCTGTACTATTAATTAAACCAACAGCCAATCTCTTGTTTTGTGTAATATTTCCCCATATAATAATATTCCCTTTTTGAGGCCCATAATAATAGCTTTCATATCCAAATCCACCTTTCACTGCAAAGATGGCTGCGTGAACAGTGATTTTATGGGGAGCCATATCATAAGTCGTATTCACATCTGTATACTCCACTCTTCCCCATCTATCCTTAACAACCTGACCATTTTCATTATATTTTGGCAGCCTCTCTAGCTTTTCTTCTTTAAACCAAGCATATCTATATTCTTGTCTTCCCCGTTCATTTATCACAGCACCATATTTCCACTCCCATGTGTAATCCCAATAAAGTTTTCCTCCATCTTCTGGATTCTTTGGCCAACCATAATGAGAAATATAAACATTATTATTTGCAACTAAACCTAGCATGTCTTGACCCTTTGCTTCTCTGACCCAAATCCCTAAATCTGAATCATAAACGGAAGGGTTTGCAGGATCTCCAAAAGTAGTTTTTGCATATTGAATTCCCCCCTCATAAGGGTAAGGCTTTGTTACTCCAATATGTATAAATTGCAAAGGCGGGTGGGGTGGCTTCCCTCCTGTATAACCGTTAGTATATCCTTTATCTTCATACCACTGAGTAGGGTCATCATACATAATATAGATATTATTTTTTGCTGCAACCGTTAATTCTCCTTCTAAAGTTCCTGAGATAAATACATTCCCTGTATCTAATCCCCATTTATCTCCAGGTTTTTCTTCGCCGTCAATGTAAAGTACATTATTTTTAGGAATATCAATAACTTCAATAGAACCATCTTTCTTTCTTATTTTTATTTTATTATTCATTAAATAAATACAAGTTCGTCCTGTATAGACAGTACCATCTTTTTCTGCCCAAACCTTTAAAGATTGATTATTTGGTGGAAACTCTAACCGTTCTGTCTTTTCTGGCTCCCCCATATAATATTTAGGATTTGCTCCTCTTTGTAGATCATAATCTATTACATAAGTAACCATATCGTAAAATTCTGGATTTCCTTGAACTCGAAATGTTCCATTTGTGTGATAAGGGCCATGGGTCTTATCTCCCGTCGTCCACCAAATATTGTCTCCCTCACTTTCACTTACATACACTTGATGAACAAATTGTTTTTTCCTTACTTTTACTTCTATGGTTTGTTTCTGTATAGGATCTGTTTTAAGCCATCCTGTAGATCGAATAGTAACATATCTTTTATCATCACTCGGCTTTGTTACCTTAAGTTGATAAAATCCATTTTGAAAAGGAATCGGTTCCTCCTGCATTGCATCACTTTCAGATCTACTATAAAAATTAACATCATCATTTAAATGCCATAGGTAAGCATTAAATCCTGCTTCTGCATATTGGAGGGCTTCTTCTTTTATAATATGGGCCTGATTCATTTTATGATGATTTTTCATCATAAAAATACCAGTTCCACCTAGCACAAACATAACAATGAAAACAAGCAAGATTATAACTGTAATACTTCCTTGCTCACCTGGTTTATTATCCATATTTCTCCTCCTCGTGAAAGATAAGTAAATCCTATTCTTCATTTTTTGCCCCTTGTTTTATAGCTAGCCTTACACTGCCTTGAACTCTAACATCAATCTGCTGTTTCCCGACTTTTAGACATAACATAACTAATAATTTCCATCTTATCCTCTTCCTCCTGTAAAACAAATGTAATTTTAATTTTTCTTCTTTCATCTTTTGTATCATTTGGATTTACTTTTTTAAAATCGGTAAATACATTCTCATTCATAATTCCACTAAATAATTCTTTTTCTCTTGAAAAGCTCCCATAGTCATAAGGATATGACTCTGTAATAGGAAAGCTAATACTTTTTTTCAAAACTCCTTGGTGGACTCGATATCGAATTTTCTCGGGCTTTTGATCTCCTGTTATATCACTATAAATAACAATTTCTTTTTCAGATTTCCATGAAATTGCATCCTCTGTTTTTTTTGCTTTTCTAGCTTTTTTTACTTCCAATTCCAGCTGGCTGATGGGACCTTTAACCTCCCCAATGAGCCATGCTTGATTTGAGGACTTTTGAAAGGATCGATAACTAAAAAAGAATAGTTGATAAGCAATTAAAAAAAACACACTTATAAAACCAAGAACAATCATTAATTCCAGGAGAGTGTATCCATAGTCCTGTTGTTTCCAAAAAAAACATATTTTTTTTTGTTGCATTAAACTCTCCCTCTCTTTGTTATTTTGGCTCCAAAATCACAGTGTTTTTATCTGGCCTGACTGTCATGTAATATTTGTTTTTTAAAACTTCAGGATTTTCAATCTCTATTTTTTGATCCATCTCATTGTAAAAAGGAAAGTGGTCCTGAGGATCATATAAATAAATCTTAATTTTTTTATGATAATCCATAGATTCTGGCACTAATTTTTCAATAAAATAACCAAATTCTGCTGATGTTTCTTCAGTAAACATAGCTTGCTTTAGAGCCTCATAGTCAGTATGTAAAGTATATTTTTGATCTAGCAATTTTTCATTAATTTTAAAATGAGTGTTTTCCCATCCTGTTAAATAAGAAGTAAAATCAATTTCTATCACTTTCAAAGTTTTTGCCTCACCTTCTTTGTTTACCAATTCTTCGTAAAAGTTTCCTTTATTGATAACACCTACGTATAGATTAATAGGATACAAAGTCCCCCCCTTTTGAGGAGCCACGAAATAGCCGTCCCACTCTTCTTTTTCATCTTTCAAAAAAATAAAAAACTCTTCATCTTGATTTATAAGCTTATAATCATACTTCCATTGCCACCAGAAACTTGTTGAATTAATATCTTTTAGCTGAATACTTAGTTTCATAAAATCTTCTGGTGCACCTTCTGGAAAGGGAAGAGATTCTTTTGTAGGTTGTATTTCTAAGATAGAATCTTCTGGGTATAAACGAGAAGAAGGTAATGAAAATTTTGTGGGCCAATCAAGGTAAAACTTTAATGGCGGGTATTCCGTTTCTTCTTTTTTCCATTGAATCTTAGTTTTCTGACTTGAAATATATCTTTGATTTGGAAAACTTCCTCTTACACCCAAAGGTTTCACCATCAAAGGACCTTCATCCCAAGATATGATATCTACTTCATAATTCCCGTCCAAAACCTCTCCAAACAGCGCTCTACCTTTTTGGTCGGAATAAGTAGTACTAATCATTGGTCCACGCAAATCAACATTTACGTTTTTCTTAGGATCATCATTAGATCCTAAAGTATAAACTTCAATATAAGCTAGGTTCTTAGGTGTTCTCTCTCCTTCAAAAGCAATAGCAGTGCTTAAAGATGTAATTATCTTTTCTTTTTTTAAAAAAGGATTGTATACATAAATTGACACTTCTGCTATTTTTATAGCTGTTCCTACAATTTCTCCTGTATGAGATTTTTCTTTCTGCCAAGAAATCTTAGTATGAACACGATACGAATTATTTTCTGCAACATAAGGATTGGTATGAAGCTCATTCATAAACAAATCCTCTTCTATAATCCCTTTAGGTTGATAGTTTGCTTTGTTGAGCCCAATTTTCTCATATTCGATTGTTTTAATCCACTCCAATTGACTAGAAGCCAACTGATGAGCTACAAATTTTTGCTGTTCATGGGTACTTGACCGAATCATAAAAGTAAAAACAGGTATTAGAAAAATTGTAATGATGCCTAGCAGAGCCAATGCTAATAAAACTTCTACTAAAGTAAAACCTACATTTTTTTTATTCACTGAAAACCACCTCCCTTAACCATCCAAAACATAATAATACAAAGCCTTTTTCATCATTAACTTCCTCATTATGTATATCATTGCGATGATCCGTATACTATATGATTTATAAAAACAATTGCAAATACCATTGGAAAATAACATTTCCATATAGTAAAGATACAAAAGTCCCCAAGCATAAAAAAGGGCCAAAAGGAATCATATCTTTTTTATTTTTTATTTTACATGCTAATAAAAATATAGAAATGAGGCCGCCAAATAAAAAAGAAAAGAATAAAGCTATAATGGTTAGCTTCCATCCTAACCAAAATCCTAGCATACCCATCAACTTTATATCTCCTCCCCCCATACCTCCTTTGCTTAATACAGCGATAAGAAGAAGAAAACCTCCACCTATGACCAAACCTATGAGTCCATGAACTACTCCTGCAAGACTATGGCTCATGATGCTTCCTATTAAGTGATATAATAATCCACCTCCTAACCCTAGCATAACAAATGGGTCTGGGATAACTTGATGGTCATAATCAATACCCGCAATGATTAACAATAAACTTGTTAACCCTATGTAAAAAATAAATTCAATAGAAAAACCAAAAGATAGATAAATAAGAACAT
>JAAZLH010000286.1 GCA_012799415.1 Candidatus Epulonipiscium sp.
ATGAAGCTTCATAAGGTAGCATTAAATAAAATTGATGGAATTCTAAAAGAGGACACTAAAAGACACTTGATGTCATAGGTGAAAGGTGATAAAGTATAAGATGTAAAGACATATAGAAATTTATAGATAGCCCCAGTGAAAGCTGTAGGGCTATTTTTTATAGGGAGAGATAGAAGTGAAATGCAAGTATGATAAATGCAGAATGGAAGCTGAAAGGGGTAGTAAATATTGTAAATATCATATAAGAATGGTTGAAATGGAAAACAGAAGATCCCCTGAATTAAAGGAAATCATTAAAAGAATAGAAAAAGAAAGGTATGGGGAAACCATCAAATCTTAGGGCACTTAGCTTTAGGGCTTTTTTTATGCATCAAAATTATGTAAAAAAAAACGAAACCTACCTATATTGTTAGAAAACATTATTTTATTTGAAATCCATGTCGTTTAATAGTATATTGTTATTATACCTTTATACATAAAAAGTCAAAAATAATAACCTGATAGGTTAATAATTTATTGACATTGGGGGGATAATAACATATAATGAAAGTAGAATATAGGACCAATAAGTTAAAAAAACAATGCGAAGATCCTAAAATTGCCCAAAAAGACTATGGAGCAAGGATGGGGAATAAGCTTACCCAAAGAGTTAGGGAACTAATTTCAGCGACTAACTTATTAGACATTAAGTTAATTCCATCAGCAAGGCTGCATAGATTAGAAGGAACGAGGGCTGATGAGTACGCTGTTGATTTAGTTCATCCACATAGATTGGTTTTTACGCCTATATTACAAGAAGGCGAAGATATAAATGAATTAGAAAGTATTAATATTGTAAGAATTGAGGAGGTGACGGATTACCATGGTAAACAAAAAAGATAATAATGATTTTATGCCTACTGTTGCAATTCCACCAGGAGAGACTGTAAAAGAAAATATGGAGTTTTTAGGGATGAATCAAAAAGAATTAGCAGCTAGATTAGATATAACGCCAAAACATTTAAGTAATATCATTAATGGTAATGCTCCCATCACCTATGATACAGCCCTAAAATTAGAATCAGTTATAGGGCCTAGTGCACAATTCTGGATGAATTTAGAAACTAACTACCAACTTGATAAAGCAAGACTAGAAGAACAAGATAAAATGGAACAAGATTTAAATCTTTTGAAAGAGATACCATATAAAGAAATGAGTGAATTTGGATGGGTGCCAGAAACTACAGATAGAGTAGAAAGAGTAATTAATTGTAGAAGATTCTTTGGTGTTGCTGAGTTGGGATCTATACAGCACTCATACAGTGTTGCTTTTAGAAAACACAAAGAAATTAAGGAAATATCTGATCTCGGTGTACTAACTTGGATAAGAAGGGCTGAGATGGAAGCACTAAGTATTGATGTAGATAACTTTAATAAAAGAAAACTTAAGGCCTTAATACCAACATTTAGGGAAATGACAAGAAAAGACCTGAATGAAGTTTTTCCAGAAATGCAAAGATTATGTGCTGAATGTGGAGTGGTTTTAATTTTGATACCATATCTTCCTAAGACATATATCTGCGGGGCTACAATATGGAAAAATGATAAAGTAATTTTAGCTTTAAGCGGAATGGGAAAAAGAGCAGATGGGTTTTGGTTTACTTTATTTCATGAAATGGCTCATTTGATTAACCATTCTGGTAAGCAATCTCACATCAGTTATGATAATGAGAATGAAGAGGATGAGGCAGACTTAGAAGCTCGTAACTATTTAATTTCAGAAGAACAATATAAGTTTTTTATTAACAACTATGATTATAGAGTTAAGGATAATATAGTTAAGTATTCAGAGGAAATAGGAATAGCCCCTTTTATATTGTTGGGAAGATTACAATATGAAGGTTTGTTAGGTTATCAAAATCATAGAGACTTATTGATCCCATTTGAAATAACTGGTATCATTGAGAAAACACAATAAGAATGACTTTGAATAAAAACATGAAGACATTAAAATGGTTAAATATATTATATTATCAAGGAACGAAAACTCGAGGGAGTTTTTAGCGAGAGGGTGCCAGTGCACCTGCTCGTATTTTTTTTATATAAAAATCGACTAAGCCTTAGAGCATTTAGCTTTGGGGCTTTTTCTATGCCCTATTTTGGAGGTGAAATCAAATGCCAAGAAAACCAAAGCACCCATGCAGTTATCCAGGATGTCCAGAACTAACAGAAGGAAGATACTGCAAGGCACATCAAAAAGAAATGGATAGGGAATACAAC
>JAAZLH010000287.1 GCA_012799415.1 Candidatus Epulonipiscium sp.
AAACGAGAATTTAGCGGGCAACCACACTTATTTAGGTATAAGTATTAAATCGTCCTGACTGTCATTTGTTTTTGGCATTTTACAGGGAAAGTACCTATAAAAAAATCAAGTTATGAATAATGCAGGTCATTATCTTCTTTAAATAATTCTTCTAATAATTTAATCTGTTTTATTTTTTCTATTTTATGGGCAAAAATACTAATCATACTGTTTTGCTCTCGAGTCAAATTATCTTTACCAAAAATATAAAGTATAATATTATTATTCAAAATTGCCGGCTTTTTGTAATCATTTTCTGATAATTCATATAGCGCCAGATCATAATTTGTAATCTTGTCAGTTTTATTTAAGGGCGTATTTGATTTAATTTTTTGTATGACAGATACATCATTCGCACTAAGCACCTTTTCATAAATATTAGAGATATAATAATTGTATTGCTCATCTATATAACCCGAACCTAATAAATACTTCATCAATAATTTATAACCCTTAAACTCTTCTGTCACGATTGAATTATTATCATCTTCAACTAATTCTTGTATTGTCGTTGCATCTATAAAATCCACTTCTTTTTCCCACTGATGAATCAGCTCTTTTATTTCTTCTTCTTTCTTTTCTTCTAACTTCTCAATTATATTATTTGTATGCACTCCAAAATCATGAAATTGCTTAACTAATTCACTCTTTGTAATTTTCGTTTTTTTACTACTATTACTGAACCTTATCTGTACATATTCTCTTGCCTGTAAAAACTCATTAATTTTATCATTTGTTAAGGGAATTAAGGATTTAAAAGAATGATTATCAACAGAATATTGAAGACTTCCTATATTATCATTCTTAAAGTACCTCAAGCCAAACCCGAGGATAGCTGTTCCTGCCGACAAAGAAACTTCGTAGGTACCACCCTCAATAATGTCTTTATTCGACTGAATTTGCTTCATAATTGCTGATCTTTTATCTCTTAAAAGATTTTTTTTAATTGAATTGAACACATTATATAGCATTCCATGGTTATGCTGTAATGCCGAGAAGTCTTTCGGATAAATATTCTTATAAACAACTAACGCAAATAACTTTTTTATTTTATCAATTGTCTTTATATGAGACTGCCTCTTAAGATACACTTCAAATTCATTGCAAATATTGTATATTATCCTTAAATCATCTATATATAATGAAATATCCCAAAGAAATTTCTTTAATCCATTGTTAATTGAGACATCTTTTCCGATAGATTCCTCGTTATCTTTCAATTCATTATCAATATTTTCAGAGTAGCCTTTAATTATAGACATTACTTTTGGGACTAAAAAATTTCTGGAGTTGCTGTAATCTACAACTGGTATCACCGGGATAATAAAATCAAAGAACTTAGTTCTTAAATATTCTTCGCTTTCTTTTAAATTAGGCTCACCTTCACTAGTAAATAAATCATCTCTAATCGCATATATAAATCTTATATCTTGATTGATTTGTTCAGAATTATTTAACAAATAATTTAATTCTCTCAAATGCTCGAAAATTGTAATGCTGTTAAATCTATCAATATCTTCAATTACTACAATATCTGTTTTACTTACTTCAAAAAAATAAATGATCTCATCAAGATATTTACTGAAATATGATGTGTCATCATAGGATGGTTCTATGGTAAATGACTTAAAACTAAATTTTGATAGTTTTAGCACCTTACTACCATATGAAAGAATCCAACCAACAAAATATGTACTCAACAATAATATTGATATAAACATTATAATACTTAGTTTATCTGGCTCAGTGAGCATCTTTAATATGAATTCATAAAATGTTATTAGGCTAATCAGCGTAACCAATCCTAATGCATTAAGCCAAAGCGACCAAGTTGGAACCGCAGAAATCCTTTTGAATCTTGAATATGGTAAGTCTTTTATTGCTTTCTTATATATCATTTGCTTTACAAGAATCTTTTCAATAGTTTCCCATTTCCTTGGTTTTTCATTATCTACTACAGCTTTCTGTTCTCCACAGTCTTTCTCAGCATTTTCTTTATCCAGAAATGAGGCTAAAGATAAAAATAAATAGTTATGTTTCGGATTTCCCTTCTCAAATGTTTTTAATATACTTGACTTACCAGATCCATAACCACCCATCAAGGCAATGTTTTTATTTTCCTTTATCTGAATTGCTTCTTTTAAAGAATCAAGATAAATGTTGTTGTCGGCTAAATTTTCTCCCTCAAACACTTTCGGCGCTAAAGTAGTAAAATTAGAGTTCATCTTCTGATCCTTTAGATTAAATTTAGGTTTAGGTTTTTCATATAATGCAGTAACTATTCGTTTTATCACTATTACGCTCCTCATAGTTATTCTAATTAAGTTAGTTAAACGATCTACGATCAATTCTCATTTATTAATTATAGTTATAATAAAAAACAGTCACCAAAATAAGTTTTTTACAAACTTCTCTTTTGATGACTGACTTTCGCTGTTGTAATGTGTATTCAATTTTCGCTCTTACTAATTTTAACCTCTAAAACCATTCTACCTCAACTCACCCCTCAAGGGAACAATCACTTCA
>JAAZLH010000433.1 GCA_012799415.1 Candidatus Epulonipiscium sp.
ATATCAGTTAGCAGAAATGTTTAATGTTAATCCGGCCACGGCAGCTAAAGGCCTATCGCTATTGGCCGGTGAAAATTTATTGTATAAGAAGCGGGGGCTGGGGATGTTTGTAGCACCGCAAGCAAAAGATAAATTCCGCGCAAAGCGGATTAAGCAAAATTTACAGCAGCTGGTGCTGCAGGTTGTAGCGGAGGCAGAACGCTTACAAGTGTCGCAGGCAGAACTGATAGCTATGATTAAAAATGTTGAGCCGCCTAAGGAGGAGTAGCTGTGCAGAGTGTGGAGTGCAATAATCTAACAAAAAGGTACGGTAGTGTTTATGCAGTGAATGACTTATCTTTTTCAATTGCAGAAAATAGTATAACGGGACTAATAGGACGCAACGGTGCCGGGAAGACAACTTTATTAAAAATGCTGGCAGGTTTTTCCCTTCCCACAAGCGGAACAGTTAATATTTTTGGTCAAAATCCTTTTAATAACCTGCTAGTGTCAGCCAACTTAATTTTCATTGATGATGAAATGGTGTTGCCGGAAAATATGAACTTGGGTGAGATTCTCAAAGCAGCTGCAACATTTTATGAAAACTGGCAGGCGGGGTTGGCCAGCGGTTTACTGGATTATTTCTCGCTAGATTTGTGCAGTTATTATCCGCAACTTTCCAAGGGTATGAAAAGCACTTTTAATATGATCCTTGGTATTGCAGCCCGTTGCCCTATTACTATTTTTGATGAGCCTACTGTGGGGATGGATGCGGCAGTAAGAAAAGACTTTTATCGTGCGCTGCTAAAGGATTATTTGCAGCAGCCGCGCACCATCATTTTATCCAGTCATCTCTTAGTGGAAATTGAAGATTTGCTTGATAATATTCTACTAATTGATGCAGGTGAAAAGCGCCTTCATTTGCCCATGGATGAACTGCGCAGTTATGCTGTGGGTTTGACCGGCAATTTTAAGTTACTTAACGAGCTGGTAAAAAAGGAAGATATTATTTTCCAGCAGCAGTTGGGCAAGGATAAAATTTATTTGGTGGTACGTAACCGAAATATAGATTTTTCAGCAGCCAAGTTAAAGGGACTGGAAATTAGCCCCGTTGCTGCCAATGACTTGTGTGTATACCTTACAGCAAAGCACAAGGGAGGGATTGATGATGTCTTTAAGTACAATTAACCTGTTTACCAATGTAAAACGGCAGTTAAACTATAAACTAAAAGCTAATGCCGGCATCTTATTTTCCCTGGTGGCTGTGCAGTTACTGGCAGCTTTATTATCCTATTACGGTACGGTAAGCATAGGCTGGGGTTCCGGCACCAGTTTTATTTCACTCAGATTGGTTTCCGGTGATATTATTATTATTTTTTCTTTGATTTGGGCTTTTACTGCCGGCTTAATTGTGGCTGCCAACTCACAACGTTATGATTTTGTATTTGTCACTAACCGTTTAAGCAGTAATCTGTCCAGTGTGGCAGTACTTTTTATACTGTCTGTCGGCGGTGGGGTTAGTGCTACGCTTTGCGGAATCCTGCTGCGTGTTTATTTGCTGCTAAATAATAATAG
>JAAZLH010000288.1 GCA_012799415.1 Candidatus Epulonipiscium sp.
TATATTGGTTATTTTTCACAAAAAAAAGAAATGCCCTTTACAAAACAAAAATCATTTGTTACAATAAGTTAGAATTCTTTACAAAAGTGTTACATAAATATTATATAGGGTTCATATTTATCTAAGACAAAACCATTTTAAGCTCCTGCTTGTGTAAGTAGGAGTTAAATGCGTCAGGACTTTGAAGTAAATGTGTCTCTATTCAATCTAGGTATGAAATGTATAATGGAGGAAGGTTTTATGAACATGATCCCAGAAAAGATTTCAGCAATATTTAACTCAACTAAGTGGCACAATCAAACAACAAAGATCAAACATAATATAAGTAAAGGTGTTAAAAACATAAATTTGAAAGGTGTTTTTTCTATCTTTAACAACCCTTATGTGAAAAAGATTTTTGGATTAAAACAAGTAATTTTAGTACTTGTAGTACTTTTTAGTATGAGTTTAATATTAGCAGGAATGAAGATGAGTGATCGCCCCAATGCCTATGTAGTGACATGGTCCGATCAAGAAGTAGGTATCGTAGAGTTGGAGGAAATGGCCGAGGAAGCTTATGAAATGGCTCTGGCTCAGGTACAGAAAGAAGTGGGGAAAAAGGTTAAGGTGGATACGAAAATTCAAACTGAGTTTATCCATGCACCCCAAAAGACATGGTCAGAAGTACAGGATGTTGCAGATTCAATTCGTAAACAAATTTTATCTGACACTGATCACTATAAGGTAGAAGCGATGGCAGTAACAATAGGGGATCAAGTGATGATTCTAGAGGATATAAAAACTGCTGAAGCGGTATTAGAAAAGATAAAGCAGCCGTATATTTCAGAGGAGCGAGATTTTGTAGAGGTTAGTTTTGTAGAAGAAGTGAAATTTACACCTGTTTTTGCTAAATTGTCAAAAATCATTACTGCTGAAGATATGTGGACAACACTTACAGCGACTGAGGAAAGTAAAAAGATTTATACTATTGTAGCAGGAGATAATTTATGGACCATTTCACAAAAGAATGAACTATCAATTGATGAGTTATTAAAAATGAATCCTGAGTTAACGGAGGATAGTTTATTACAAATTGGTCAAGAATTGACGTTGTTAATTCCAAAACCGAAACTTTCTGTACAAACAAAAGAGGAAATTGTTTATACGGAAGCCATAACAAAACCTGTAGAGTATAAAAAAGATGACACACAATTTAAAGATTACCGTAAGGTTGTTGAAGAAGGAAAAGATGGAAGCAAAGAAATAAAAGCTCATATTGTATATATTAATGGATATGAAGATCGTCGCGAAGTGATAGAAGAAAAAATTATAGAAGAAGCAATTCCTTCAGTTATCGTGGTAGGAACTAAAGAACTTCCACCAAAGCGAGCAACAGGAAGCTTTAGAAGACCAATTTCAGGAGGAAGATTAACTTCTGGTTTTGGACCAAGATGGGGGAGTTTCCATGCCGGAGTGGATTTAGCGACTTCTTATGGCACGCCGATTTATGCTTCTGATGGAGGTAAAGTTATTTTTGCAGGATGGAATAGTTCTTACGGAAAAACTGTAAAAATAGATCATGGAAATGGTTTTGTTACTTGGTATGCACATTGTAGCAGTATTAATGTTACTGTAGGTACAAAAGTAGCAAAAGGAGATCGAATTGCAGCCATAGGAAGTACAGGGTATAGTACTGGGCCTCATGTTCATTTTGAAATTCGAAAAAATGGTAAGGCACAGAATCCCATGAATTATATTCGATAATATAGGGAAATACAAAAAAAGGTAGAGTTATTAACTCTGCCTTTTTTTGTTCTTATTCTAAACTAGGAAAGTTCTATAGATATACACATTCATAATTCAATTTATAGCAGACTATGGATATCATAAGGGTGCTCAAGTTGTTTTGAAGCTGTGTATCTATACTTGTTTGCAAGGAGAAAAGTTTTTCTAGTTTATTTTAAAGCTGTACTTTAGCACTTTTCTTGTAGCATTTAACAAATGGGCTTGGTTTACAATGCTCCATTCTTTTGATATACTATAGACAATA
>JAAZLH010000289.1 GCA_012799415.1 Candidatus Epulonipiscium sp.
TATGACTTCAGAAGGAGGTATTATTATGAGTGAAGAAAAAATGTTGATTTTAAAAATGTTAGAAGAAGGAAAAATTTCTTCTGAAGAAGCAGCCACCTTGTTAAGTAGTTTAAAAGACACACCAAAACCAAGTAAAACCACATCCAGCTCTTCTACTAGGCCACAGTCTCAGCAACCCCCAAATCAATCGTTAGATTGGGTCAGGGAATTGGAACCAAAAGTTCAAAAAGCAGCCCAAACAGTTGCCAGAACAACCAGTCATATTGTAGATAAAATAGTAAAAACCCTATCAGAAACAGATTTTAAAAATGCTGGATTTGGAAACCAAAGAGGGGAAAAGGAATTAAATCTGGCTCTAAAAGTAATGCCCCAAGATCATTTGAAATTATTCTTAAAAGGAAAAAATGGATCTATTGCTCTTAAAGGTTATAATGGAGACCAGATTAACTTAAAAGTTTTTTACAGAAATAAAGAAGAAACAGATCATGGTATTCGGTTAGTGCAAATGGACCAAAAAATCTTTCTACAATATGAAGAAGATCAAATGAACTTTGTTCGAATGGAAGGATTTATACCAGAGGCATATTTCCATACCCTACATCTTGAAACAAGCAATAGTAATATTCGTGTTGATAGCTGTAAAGCTAATGATATTCATATTTTAACCAGCAATGCTAAAGTAGAGGTAAAAGAAGTTGATAGCGCAAAGGTTCATATAGAGACATCAAATGCCCCTATTAAGACTCAGCTTTATGCCAATCAGTTCGTGGCTTACAGTCAATATCAATGGTATTTAGAGACATCAAATGCCCCTATTGAAATGATAACACCTACAGGAGATATTGGTTATCGTATCAAAGCTTTAACATCTTTAAGCGGAATTCAAACTTATATCCCTCACTTAACCTATACCCAAAGTGAAGGAAACTATATCGAAGCTCACACTTTACATTATGAACGAGCTTCAAAAAAAGTAGATCTAAACCTTACAACATCGAATGCATCTATCGTTTTAAAATAAGACAAAAAGATTACACTTTCATGACAAACCATCCAAATATAAAAAGATATGATATAATAAGCAGTAAGGAAAATAAGAGGAGAGGTACGGAATGAAAAAAATAAAAAGCTTATTATTAGTGATGGTTTTACTTGTTGGTCTGTTGATAGTGCCAATCCAAGGGGCAACTTCCCAGCAAGATGATGCTGCTAATCAATTAAAAACCTTAGGATTACTACAAGGCTACCCTGATGGTACATTAGGGCTAGATAGGCCAATTAACCGAGTAGAAATGACAGTTTTGCTCATTCGCTTATTAGGCTATGAAAGTAATATTGTTATTGGTGCAGAAAATCATCAATTTAAAGATATCAATGGAAATTATTGGGGTCAACCATGGATTCAAAAAGCAGCAGCTCTTGCACTTATGAAAGGGTTTCCAGACCAGACTTTTCGTCCAGAGCAATCCATTACCTATGCAGAAGCTGTAGCATTGATGGTGCGATTGATGAAAAAAGAAGATAATTTGGTTGGAGACTGGCCTATGAATTATATGAATCGTGGCCGTGAAATTGGAATATTACCTCCCGGACTGAATAAGGAGCCTAATCAACACCTTACTCGAGGCGAAGTATCAGAAATTATCTGGAATACTTTACTAACAAAAATAAAATAAAGATGGATTAAGCCACTACTTGTGTAGTGGCTTTTTGCATGAAAACAATTCTATCTAACATATATATATAATAAAACAGCTCAGATCCATATTATTTCTTTGAGTTGTTTGTATCAAGAGGTGCTTTTATGCGAAAAGAATTGATCCTACTGATATTTTTGCTTGTTTGGGGAATTTGGATTATTTATACAGTAAATCAAGATATCATTTATCCTGGTATCTATGTTGAAGATATTGCCCTTGGGGGTCTTACATTGCAAGAGGCTCAAAAAAAGCTGCAAGATTATGAGCGAAAACTACTTCAAGAAAACGCACTTACTCTCTATTATGGAGAAGAAAAGGTGACGGTTACTTATCAAGAAATAGGAGTTACATATGATCGTATAAGTGCTCTACAAAGAGCCTACCAAGTCGGAAGAACCAGAGATTGGCTTGAAAATTATTTAGTTATCTGTTCATTGAAAAAAAAGCCAAAGGTCTTTCCACTGAAAATTTCAAACTCGGAAGAAAATATATACAGTTTATTAGAAAAAATGAAAAATAACTTTGAACAAAAACCAAAAGATGCTATAATACAAAGAAATCAACAACAATTCATTGTGACTGAGGAAATCATAGGAAGACGTCTTAATATTCCTAAAACAGCAGAGAAAATACAACAAAAAGTGAAACAACGCCAAGGAGGAATGCTTGAAGTTGTACTTGAGGATTGGGTTCCAAAGTATATTGGTGATCAACTTAAACAAATTCAGTATCCAATAGGAAGTTTTACTACTTATTTTGATTCCGAAGAAATCATGCGGACTGCCAATATTCAAAAAGCAGCTCAAAGTATAAATGGGGTTATACTTGGTCCAGAAGAACTCTTTTCCGCTCAAAAAAGCCTTGGGGAGATTACTAAAGAACAAGGGTATGTAGATGCACCTATCATTTTAAATGGAGAGCTTATACCAGGGGTCGGAGGTGGTGTATGCCAAGTAACTACCACTCTTTATAATGCTGTATTATTATCTGAACTTCATGTAGTAGAACGAAAAAATCATTCTTTACCTGTCCGCTATGTTCCGCTGGGACGTGATGCTGCTTATGCAACAGGTTGGCTAGATTTTAAATTCAAAAATAATACCCAAGGCCCTCTATATGTAGAATCGATTGTTAAAGAAAATGAGCTACAGGTCACAATTTATGGTACAATACAAAAAGATACTACACGCAAAATTGAATTAATGAGTCGGATAGAAGAAGGTGAAAATACAGAATATTTATCCGTTAAACTCTATAAACAAGTATATGAGAAAGATCAATTGATTGAAGAAATATTGGTTAATACCAGTCATTATAAACCCAAGCCATCATCATAGGGGAAGACAGGAGAGGAGTCTACAAATGAAAATAGGGAAAGTTCCTTTTTCAGTATTACAAGAAAATGTATTTCATCATATTCAAAATAAAAGACCTGAAATATTAGTGGGTTCAGCCATTGGAGAGGATTGTTCTATTATTGAATTTGGGCCTGATGATTTATGTGTTGTATCTACAGATCCAATTACTGGGGCAACAGAAAATATTGGTTACATAGCGGTTCATATTACTTGCAATGATTTGGCTTCTAATGGTGCTGAGCCTATAGGTTTACTTATTACATTACTATTGCCTCCCTTTACTACAGAGGAAGAAATTAATGCCATTATGCAACAGATTGAAAAGGGTGCTACGGAAGTCAATGCTCAGGTCATTGGAGGGCATACAGAGATAACCGATGCTGTGACTCGACCAGTTATCTCTGTTGCAGGTATTGGTAAAAGCTTAAAAAAGGCTATGATTACGTCTAAACCAAAACCTAATGAAGATATTATTATGACCAAATGGGCAGCCCTTGAAGGAACAGCTATTATCGCCAAAGAAAAAGAAGAGTGGTTAAAAGATAAAATGGATACTGAACTTTTGCGAAAAGGACAAGCAAGTATTCAATATTTATCTGTGCTTCCAGAAAGTAGAATTGCAGTTGATTTTGGTGTTAGTGCTATGCATGATATAACAGAAGGAGGCGTCCTAGGTGCTTTATGGGAAATGGCCCATTATGCTGGGGTTGGCATGGAAATTGAGATGGATCAAATTCCTATTAAAGAAGAAACCAGAGTGATTTGTGAATTATTCAATATAGATCCACTACGACTGATTTCCAGTGGATCTATGCTTATTACTTGCCAAGATGGAGCAGAGCTTATTCAGCGTTTTCGTGCACAAGGTATAGAGGCTAGTCTTATTGGACGTACTACTGAAGAAACGGATATTATCGGAATGAAAAATAATAAAAGAGTAATCATTGCACCACCGGATGTAGATGAATTATATAAAATAATGTAAAAGGAAAAAGGAGGATTTTCATGGAAAAGATAAGAGAATTGATATTAGAACTCATTGAGAAAAATAGTAGAATCAATCCAGAGGACTTGGCAGTCATGCTTGGGATCTCTGAAGTGGACGTAATTAATGAAATTCAGCAAATGGAAAAAGAACAGATTATCTGTGGCTATCATACGTTAATCAACTGGGACAAAACATCCAAAGATTCTGTTACTGCGTTAATTGAAGTGCGGGTCACCCCCCAAAGAGGAGAAGGGTTTGATAAAATAGCAGAACGGATCTACCGTTTTCATGAAGTAAAAGCTGTATATTTAATGTCAGGGGGATTTGATTTAACGGTGATCATTGAAGGAAGTACACTCAAAGAAGTGGCTCTCTTTGTTTCACAAAAATTATCTGCGTTAGACTCTGTACTCAGTACAGCTACTCATTTTGTGCTGAAAAGATACAAAGATCATGGCGTGATTTTTGAAGAACGTAAGAAAGATGAACGGATGGTGGTATCACCATGAATGAACAATTATTATCAAATACGACAAAAGACATACCCCCATCCGGTATTCGAAAATTTTTTGATATCGTTAGTGAAATGAAGGATGCAATCTCTTTAGGTGTAGGAGAACCGGATTTTGATACTCCTTGGCATATCAGGGAAGAAGGGATATACTCTTTAGAAAAAGGGAAAACAGTTTATACTTCCAATGCAGGTTTAATAGAACTTCGGAAAGAAATTGCTAACTATTTGTATAGACGATTTAGACTTGATTATGATCCTTTGAAAGAGATCCTTGTCACTGTAGGTGGAAGTGAAGGCATTGACCTTGCTTTTCGAGCTTTGTTGAATCCAGGGGATGAAGTACTTGTTCCGGAACCATCTTTTGTATCTTACAAACCTTGTACTGTTATGGCCGGCGGTGTACCTGTTACGATTCCTTTAAAAGCAGAAAATGAATTTAAACTCACAAGGGCCGAACTAGAAGCCCATATTACACCGAAGACAAAACTATTGGTACTTTCTTTTCCTAATAATCCTACAGGAGCGAAGATGACAAAAAGAGACTTAGAAGATTTAACAGATCTCATTATTAAGCATGATTTATTTGTTATTTCTGATGAAATTTATGCAGAACTTACTTATGGGGAAGAAGGTCATGTATCTATTGCATCGTTGCCAGATATGAAAGAACGGACTTTAGTCCTGAATGGATTTTCAAAAGCCTATGCAATGACTGGCTGGAGAATGGGATACGCAGCGGGACCAGCGCCACTCATTGCTCTTATGACTAAGATTCACCAATATGCCATCATGTGTGCACCAACCATTAGCCAATATGCTGCTATTCAAGCGGCTAAAAATGGTGACGAAGATGTACAACGAATGAAAGTAGCTTATGATCAACGAAGAAGGGTAATGGTGAAAGGATTTAGAGATATGGGTCTAGATTGTTTTGAGCCATTGGGGGCCTTTTATGTATTTCCCTCTATTCAAAAAACAGGAATGACCTCAGAGGAATTTGCTACTCAGCTGCTTTATCAACAAAAAGTAGCTGTTGTTCCAGGAACTGCCTTTGGAGACAGTGGGGAAGGATTTATTCGGTGTTCCTATGCTTATTCAGTTGATGCAATCAAAGTAGCTTTAGAACGCATTGAATCATTTGTGAAGAAACATTTATAAAGCAAAAAGGATAAAATGCTGAATGAGTCAGCATTTTATCCTTAATTTTTTTGGCATGTAGGGCAAATACCATAAAAATAAATTTGTTCACTTACAAGTTCAAAATCTGTGGAGTGAGCAACTTTTCCCTTTAAATCTGCTAAAATATCTGTATGCAAATCATGAACCATATTACATGACATACAGATCACATGGGGATGAGAATGAATCATGGCATCATAGCGAAAACTATCTTCCCCTACATTTAGTTCTTGTACCAATTCTGCTTTTTTAAGGGCATCTAAAGTTTTATAAACAGTTGCTAAACTCATAGTGGGATGAGTTTCTTGTAAAGATTTATAGATCACCTCTGCACTAGGATGCTCTGCTGTATTATAGAGCATATGAAAAATGGCAATCCTTTGAGGAGTTACCTTTAACCCTTTAACTTTTAATAAGTCTGCTATTTCTTTCATATGACGAGACAACTCCTTAATAATAATTACTATCTTATACTACTAATAATACATTAATATATATAACAAGTCAAGGTTAGAAGGAGAAGAGAAGATGAACATTGTATTACTAGAACCAGAAATTCCTCATAACACAGGGAATATTGCTAGAACCTGTGCGGCTACAGGAACAAAACTTCATTTAATTAAACCACTGGGCTTTTCGATTGAAGATAAATATTTAAAAAGGGCAGGCCTTGATTATTGGAGCTTATTAGATATTGCCATTTATGAAAATTTTGATGACTTTATAGAAAAACAAAATTCACCAAAAATTTATATGGCTACAACAAAAGCTCACAAAACTTATGCTGATATAGATTATGAAAAAGATGCTTTTATCATGTTTGGTAAAGAAACAGCAGGAATTCCTAAATCAATTTTAGATGAACATGAAGAAAACTGTATTCGAATCCCAATGATGAAAGATGCCCGTTCTTTAAACTTAGCCAACTCTGTTGCTATTGTATTATATGAGGCATTAAGACAACATCAATTTGAATATTTGAGTTGGTGATCCTTGCATAAAAACTTTCTTTATGGAAAAACTAGCATCAAGACTCTTAGGCATAGAGATGAACTAGATATAAAGAAAGAAGGTATTTTATGTTTTGGACAGGTATGATATCTGGGATTTTTATTGGAGTAGCATTGGGTATTATCATTGTATCAATGGCTCTTTCTGCGGCCAAAGAAAATGAAAAGAAAGATAGGGCAACTCTGTATAATATGGAAACATCAGAAGAATTAACCCCCGAAATTGACCAGAGAGCAAAATCTAAAGAAGAAGAGGAAGAGGATATAGAATAGAGGCTATACCTCTTTTTCTTTGCCAACTTTATAATATTTAAAGCAATTCCCTGGTTGTAGAATGGAATCCTTATGATATAATACAGATATATGAATTTTCAATATAAAGGTAGGAAAAAAAATGAATGAAAAATCCTTAAGAACATTAGAATATAATAAAATTTTAGGCCAACTAGAGCACTTTGCAATCTCTCCAATGGGTAAAGAAAAGGCAAGGAAATTAAAACCATCTATTGAAATTACAGAGATTCAAGCAGGGCAACAGGAAACTTCTGATGCATCTAGTATGCTTCTTCGAAAAGGAGATATTCCTCTTGGAGGACTAAAAGATATTCGAGGATCACTGAAACGAGCTAGTATCCAAGGGACTTTATCTATGGAAGAATTACTACATATCGCCGATGTTCTTCGAGTTTGCCAAAAAGTCAAAGCTTATGCGCGAGGAGAACGGGCAGAGGAAGAAGGCTATAAAAGTTTAGAACCTTTATTTCAAGCCATTCAACCCTTGCCAAAAGTAGAAGGAGAAATCAGCCATTGTATCTTATCGGAAGAAGAAATGGCTGATGATGCTAGTGGAACTTTACGAGGAATTCGTCGTAAAATGAAAGAGTTGCATGAACGTATTAAGCAGCAGCTGCATCATATTATTCACTCATCAAAATATAAAAATATGCTTCAAGATCCTGTTGTGACCATTCGGAATCAGCGTTATTGTGTGCCCATCAAACAAGAATACAGAAGTAGTTTTCCAGGTATGATTCATGACCAATCTGCAACAGGAGCTACATTATTTATTGAGCCTATGGCAGTGGTTCAAGCTAACAATCAATTGAAAGAAGCCCAAGCTCAAGAAGCCATAGAAATCGATAGAATTTTAAAAGAACTAAGCGCATTGGTAACTGAGCACCTAGATATTCTTACATCCAATATGGACCTATTAACTCAATTAGACTTTATTTTTGCAAAAGGGCAGCTTTCCTTAAGCATGCATGGAACGGAACCTATTTTCAATACACAAGGTTATATTTCCATTAAGAAAGCTCGTCACCCTTTGTTAGATAGCAAAACTGTTGTCCCGATTGATATCTATCTTGGCAAACAATTCACTACTTTAGTCATTACTGGACCTAACACAGGAGGAAAAACTGTAAGTTTAAAAACTGTAGGACTCTTTACGCTAATGGGTCAGTCAGGATTACATATTCCTGCCCTTGACCGTAGTGAACTTAGTATTTTTGATGAAGTCTTCGCAGATATTGGAGATGAGCAGAGTATTGAACAAAGTCTCAGTACCTTTTCATCTCATATGACTCATATTGTTCAGATTTTAGATCAAGTTACAGAAAACTCATTGGTCTTATTTGACGAATTGGGTGCTGGCACAGACCCCACAGAAGGGGCAGCTTTAGCCATGTCTATTTTACAATATTTACATCAGAGGCAAATTCGCACCGTAGCAACCACTCATTATAGTGAACTTAAAGTCTATGCACTTTCTACTGATGCTGTAGAAAATGCTAGCTGTGAATTTGATGTAAACACCCTACGTCCAACCTATCGTTTACTTATTGGTATTCCGGGCAAGAGTAATGCTTTTGCTATTTCAAGACGCCTTGGACTTCCAGAATATATTATACATGATGCCAAAGAATTCTTAGCTCATGAAGATGTGCGGTTTGAAGATGTAATTACAGATCTAGAAATTAGTAAAAAAGCTGTTATGTTAGAACAAGAGAAAGCAGAACGATATAGAAAAGAAGTAGAGCAATTAAAGAGTCAGATTCAGGAGCAAAAACAAAAAATACAGGAACAGAAAGATAAAATCTTGTATCAGGCTAAAGAAGAGGCAAGAAAACAATTGCAAGAAGCAAAAAATGAAGCAGATCGTATTATTCAAGAAATGAGAAAAGCTGCCAGAGAAAATCAAATGAAAATATCACAAAGAGAGTTAGAAGAGGGAAGAGCAGCTTTAAGAGAGAAATTAGGAGAAGTAGAAGGTGAATTATCAAAAGGAAAAACATCTAAAAAATCCTATCAAAAAACTCTAACAGAAGTAATACTAGGACAAGAAGTCTTTGTTACTACTTTTGATCAAGTTGCTACTGTACTTTCCCAACCTGATGAAAAAGGAGACTTATTTGTGCAGGCTGGAATCATGAAAATGAAAGTGAATTTGAATCAGCTAGTGGCAACGAATAATACAATCCAAGAAACGAAAAAATCTGGCGTTCGTACAGCTGGTGTTAAAAGAGGAAAGTCACAAAATATTTCTGCTGAAATTGATCTGAGAGGACAATTAGCAGAAGAAGCATTAGGTAATGTAGATAAATATCTAGATGATGCTTACTTAGCTAAACTCCCTCAAGTTACTTTGATTCATGGAAAAGGGACAGGTGCCTTACGTGGAGCTATTCAACAGCATTTACGAAGACATCCACTGGTTAAAACCTATCGTCTGGGCAAATTTGGTGAGGGAGAAAGTGGTGTTACAGTTGTTGAACTAAAACAGTAGAGGAGGATATAAGATGATCGGCCAACAAAAAATATTAGTCGTTGATGATGACGTTCATATTGCAGAACTGATATCCCTATATTTAAATAAAGAAGGCTATATAACAGAACAAGTTTATAATGGAAGAAAAGCAGTGGAGGTTTTTACAAGTTTTGCTCCCCATTTAGTTGTATTAGATTTAATGTTGCCAGAGATGGATGGTTACGATGTATGTAAAAAAATAAGAAAAATTAGTAACATTCCTATTATTATGCTGACAGCGAAAGGGGATACCTTTGATAAGGTATTAGGCCTAGAATTAGGAGCCGATGATTATATGGTAAAGCCCTTTGAGCCAAAAGAATTAGTAGCTCGCGTTAAAGCTGTACTACGGCGATATGAAGTACAAAAAGATGATGCAAAGCAAGTGGTTGTCCCAAATATGACTATTAATCTATCTAACTACACTGTCATTTATCATGGAAAAGAAATAGAAATGCCACCGAAAGAATTGGAATTGCTTTATTTCCTTGCATCTAATGCAAATCAAGTATTTACACGGGAACAACTTCTAGACCGGATTTGGGGTTATGAATATGTGGGAGATACTCGAACTGTAGATGTACACATCAAACGAATTCGAGAAAAACTTCGAAAAGAAGATGCATGGAGTATTAAAACCGTTTGGGGCGTAGGGTATAAATTTGAGGTGAGATAATATTGAAATCTTTATTTAGTAAATTCATCAGCTTATATACAATTATTATTTTGACTACTTTTTTATTACTCTCCACGGTTTTAACAACGGCTATTAAGAATTACTTTCTTACCCAGAAGGAAGAAGTTCTTCTAGAACAAGGAAAAGTCATTCGTGATCAGTATGCATTACAATACTATACTGGATTTATGGATCGTAAAAAATTAAATATACAACTAGAACTCCTTGACACGTACTTAAATGCTCGCATTTGGCTAGTGGATACTACAGGCAAGATTTATATGGATTCGCGGACTGCTTATGATTCAAATTGGGTTGGAGAACAAATTAATGTAGATATTCTAAAAAATGTGATGGAGGGAGAAGTTGTCACTATTCGTGGAAGATTTGGGGGAAGTTTTGTAGAACCTGTTATTACTGTAGGATATCCTATTATTGTTAATTATAAAGTCATGGGTGTTTTATTTATGCATTCCTCCATTCCAGCCATTCAAGAAACCATATCTTATGTTTCTACATGGATTCTATTATGCTTAATGATATCCCTCTTCGTTGCCTTTATTTTTATTTATATGTTGTCTCGTAAAATTATTAAACCATTAAATGAAATGAATCATATTGCAAAAGCAATGGCTTCAGGTGATTTTGGAAAAAGAATTATTGTAGATAGTGAGGATGAAGTTGGGGAACTTGCTAATAGTTTTAACAATATGGCTGAAGAGCTAAAACAATTAGAGGAACTTAGAAAAGGATTTCTTGCCAATATATCTCATGATTTCAGATCCCCTTTAACCTCTATGAAAGGATTTATTCAGGCTATTTTAGACGGTACCATTCCTAAAGATGGGCAGGAAAAATATTTAAATATTGTTCTTGAGGAAACAGAACGTCTAACAAACTTAACAAATGATATTTTAAATCTGACCTATATGGAATCAGAAAATATGGATTTAGAAAAAACTATTTTTGATATTCATGAGCTTATTAGACAGATCATTGCACAGTTTGAACAACGTTTACTTGATAAACAAATTCAGTTGGAACTTGTCCTTGAACAAGAAACCCTCTATGTCTATGCAGATAGCGAAAAAATAAAAAGGGTTCTCTATAATTTGATAGATAATGCAGTCAAATTTATATCTCCTCAAGATAAAATTATTGTGGATACATCCATTCATTGTAAAAAAGCTTATATCTCCATAGAAGATACAGGACCTGGTATGCCAAAAGAAGAACTTCAATATATTTGGGACCGTTTTCATAAAGCAGATCGTTCACGTGGTAAAGATAAAACAGGTACAGGACTTGGATTATCTATCGTAAAACAAATTATAAAACATCATGGTGAAGAGGTATTTGTAGAAAGTCAAGAGAATATGGGAACCACCTTTATTTTTACACTTCCCCTAGCAGATCTAAAAGAATATAAGCAAGATTAACAGACTGTTCATATTTTATTCAAACTGATAGGTTATAATAAAAATAACAAAAAAAGAGGATATGAATAGAGAAGGAGGAAGTACAATGAAAGAGTGGAAGGACTATGAAAACGAAGAAGAACTTCAAAATGAAGCATACTATTATACAGAAACAATTAAACCAATAGAGCAAAAGAAAATGTCAAAAGGAAAAAAAGTCATTGCTTGGGTTGTACTCATTGGACTCCTAGTAGGAACATCCACTGGGGTTGGAGTAGCAATTGGAAGGCCCCTAGCGCAGAATGTTATTAAACCATTTTTACAACAATTTGAACAAGCTTGGGCTTTTGAAGAAGAGAAAGCGGAGACCCCTGCTGTTACAGAAAAAAATCCGGATATCGGTTCAACGGTTTCTCCGATTACATCTACAGGTGAAAAATCTCCTGTTGTAGAAATAGCAAAAAAAGTAAGTCCTTCTGTAGTTACTGTTACTAGCAGTAGGACAATGAGAGATTGGTTCAATAATCCTTACAATCAAGAAGGAACAGGGTCAGGTGTTATTTTTGGTGAAAAAGGAGATGAGATTCTCATTGTCACCAATCACCATGTCATTGATCAAGCGACGAATGTGACTGTTACGCTTTTGGGAGATCACACAGTACCTGCTTATTTAAAAGGTTATGATCCCCAAACAGATTTAGCTGTTCTCTATATGAAAAAAGGTGAATTACCAGCAGATATAAAAGATGATATTCAAATTGCTACTTTTGGAGATTCAGATGAATTAGAACCTGGTGAATTAGCCGTCGCTATTGGTAACCCTCTAGGGAAAGCTTTTAGCCATACGGTTACCGTAGGTGTCATTAGTGCTATCAACCGAGAACTAGAATTAGAAGGAAAGACCATGACAATGATTCAAACAGATGCAGCTATTAATCCTGGAAACAGTGGAGGAGCTTTAGTAAATGGCAAAGGGGAAGTCATTGGGATCAATACTGTAAAATTGGTAGATGCCAAAGTAGAAGGGATGGGATTTGCTATTCCTATCAATGATGCAAAACCAATTATTGAAGTATTGGTTAATCGAGGGCTCATATCCCGTCCTGGTCTTGGTATTGCAGGTTTGGATATTGATCGAAGTCAATCAGAACTTTTTGATATTCCTGTTGGTATTGCAGTGCGCCAAGTGCTACCTGGCGGTGCAGCAGATGTGGCAGGGATTCGACAAGGAGACCTTATTATCGCTGTAGGTGATGAAAAAATAATGACCATGGAGCAACTAACAAATATCCTTAAAAACCATCAGGTGGGAGATGTGGTGGAAGTGACTATTGTTCGTGATCTTTCTACCAAACATGTTGTGAAGGTTAAATTACAAGACATAAGTCA
>JAAZLH010000290.1 GCA_012799415.1 Candidatus Epulonipiscium sp.
GGTATATATCTATAAACTAGATTCATTATACCGAACATACGTTCCTAAATCAAGTCCTTGGGCAAAATTTTTCGTAAATTCTCTAGTCCTTTTTTCTTATGTTTGACTGCCACTCCATAAGAACAACCTAATTCCTTAGCAATTTTCCCTAGGGAAACTCCTTCTATATAGTAGCGCCATACAGCAATTCGTTGTCGCTTCGTTAACTGATTGAATCCTTTTACTAGCCATTCTCTTTGCTCCTTAACAAGAATTTCTTCATCTTGAGTCCCTTCCACAGTTCCAATAAAACTCTGTAGCACATCCCAATCCACCGGTAGCTCCTTTGTCTCCTGACGTTTTGATAAATACCAAAAACGAAGCATGGTTTGAACATAACCGATAAAAGGAACCCCTCGCCCCGGCTCATAAGATTGAATTAGCTCCAATACCCGCAATACACTTTCTTGGTATAATTCCTCTACATCACGATACTCTCTAGGAACATATAACATCATCTTATATAATAAAGGATGAATCTTTTTAATTATATATATCTTTGCTTCCTGCTCTCCTTTTTGAGCCCGCACAACCCAATCATCTAAGGAAAACTCTTCTAAATCTGAGAAATCTATCATCATTCTTTCTCCCTTTGTTGCGGTGCACCTTTATATTCAGCTGTAAACTCATCATAAAACAAAGAGAAAAAGAAATAAAACGTAGAGAAAAGCCTAGCTGTATCCGTTTTTATGTCTCCCGAACATATATTCTGTTTTTTCTTTCATAATTAGGTCGATCAAGCCCAATTCATCTCCCACCCCCTGTAACCATCTTGTTTTATCCCTTTGGAAAATTTTATACATTGCACCTAAAAAATCTGTGTTGTACAATAAAAGACGAAAAGATTAACATAATTCATTAACATCATTCAGGAGGTGACCATTTAGGACGCTGAAGATTACTTGCACCTATACAGATATAGATATCTCAATCTAAGGTAAATAAGTAAGCTACATATAACAACTAGGTATGGAACAATTGATCCATATGAAAAACTAACAACGCTAGAAAATCATATATGAGCTTACAAAACCTCAAATTCCAATTGAGATCTCTAAAGTAGGATTATTTTTAAGGAGGAAATCATTTATGAACAAAATAGGAAAGAAAATAGTAGCATTTGCGTTAACAGGAGCGATTGCTTTATCATCCGCTCTTGTATCCTTTGCTAGTCCACTTACATCCGTGGATAAATTCCAAGTTATCAAAGATCTTGGGGTTATCAAAGGAGAAGGATCTGCAATTGATGGAACTCAAATCATGTCCAGATACCGTGCATTTACAATGCAACTTAGATTACTAGGTAAAGAAGAAGATATGAACAAATACGCTTGGAAAGGTCAACCATCTTTTAAAGATGCACATACTGCAAAAGGTGATTTTGAACTTCAACTTATGGCTTATTTATTCAACCATAAAGAATATGGCGTAATTGGAGATGCAGCAGGTCTTAGACCTTATGACTCCGTAAATGGAAAAGAATATGCAAAAGTTATGTTAACTACACTTGGGTATGAATACGGTGTAGATTATGACTGGAACACCATAGGCCAAAAAGCACAAGAAGTTGGTATCGTAGAATCCGCTTCTATGGTTCGCGAAGACCGAGTTCTTACTCTTGAGGAAGTAGCCGTTTGGAGCTATAACACATTAGCTCAAGAAAGAAAAGGTGAAACCGGAAAAGGAACTTTAGGTGAACAATTAGGATTTGCTGTTGTAGATACACTAGCACCAGAAGTTGAGTTAGAAAAAATTGCTGATAAAATTGCAGAAGCAACGATTACCTTAAAAGGTAAAACAGAAAAAGATGCAAAACTAACTATTAACGGCAAAGAAGTGGAAGTAAAAGAAGATGGAAGCTTCGTTGCAGAAGTTGCTCTTACTGTAGGTAAAAACAAAATCATCATGGTAGCTATGGATGCTGCTGAAAATAAAGCTGAAACAGAGATTGTAATTGAGCGTGAAGGCCTTAAAGTAAATGACATTAAAGCTAACAATCTAAAAACAATCTACATTGAATTTAATCAAAAAGTTGATGAGAGAACTGTTGTAGATGCTAACTTCACAATTAAACAAAATAGTGCAAAAGTAGCTGCAACTGCTCAATTATTAGCAGATGGCAAAACAGTAGCCCTTACAACAAACACTTCTTTCAATAACCAAAAAGCATATCAAGTAACCATTGATAAAGTAAAAACTGTTGACGGTATTACTATGGATAAAGCTACAGAAACATTCAGCCCACTTGATGCCTCTCTACCAGAAGCACAAAAAATCGAAGTTACAGGACCTAGAAATTTTGTGATTTACTTTGATGAACCTATCAAAGAAACTGGAAAAGTTGAAATCAAATATGGCAAAAACAGCACTTTAGGTGCACAAGTTGTTGGCAATGGTACAGATCAAGTATCTGTTAAATTGTACAGAGATTTAGAAGCAAACCAAACTTATACAGTTACAATTAGTGACTTTAAAGATTATGCAAACTACGCAAATATCAACAAAACTTTAGAATTTACTTATGAAAAAGATTCTGAAGCTCCTGTTGCAAACGTAGATAAAGTAGAACAAGAATACGTAATCGTATCTTTTGACAAACCAGTTAGCGGACTTACAGTAAATCATTTCTATCATACATTCACTGCTTGGAAACCATTAGGTATTTATCAAGATAGTGATATGAAACAAGCTGTACGTCCACAAGATAATGTATCTACTGTATATGTGCAATTCTATGCAGATGGAAACAATAACAGCAGACCTATTCCAGAAGGAACTACTGTTTTAGGTATCCGTAGTAAAGCAAATGGATACGAAATCAAAGATAGCTGGGGCAATAAATTAGAAGATACAGAACTTAAATTAAACGTAGCAGCTGATAGATCCAAACCAGAAGTAACAGCTATTAGCGTTGTATCTGAAACAAAATTAGGTGTAACCTTTAATAAAAATGTAACTTTCACAAAAGATAATGTGGAAATCTTAAATGAAAATGGAAACAAAATTGATGGACTTCGTATTACTTCTGTAACAGGAAGTGGAAGCAAATATGAAATTTCATTAAGTAAAAACTTATCTGGTAAAGATGTTATGGTCACAATCAAAAATGTAGAAGATACCACTCTTATGAACAACAAAATGGATCTTTATACAGAAACCATTACCATTACAGATAAAACAGCACCAACCGTTGATAAAATCTATAAAGATATTAGAAAAGTAGATGGGGAATATGTCTCCAACGTACTTTATGTTCAATTCAATGAAGGTGTAGATGAAGATACTGCATTAGATGCAAACAACTACTACCTTGTAGTGAATGGAAACTACACTCAAATTGCAAAAGATATTGAATTTGTAGATAGCAATATGAGAGTTAGATTAACTTTAACAGATGCACAAGCAGCTTTAGTACAAGCTAACGAAAGCGCACAACTTTTTGTAACTAATATTAAAGACGTATCCGGTAACGCAATGAAACCTAGCCTTGTTGGAAACTTCTTAAATCTAAATACATCTGAAGATGTGCGACCAAATGTAAAAGCAACTGCAGTAGCAAAAGATACTATCGAAGTAGAATTTGATGAAAGATTAACATCTGTTGATCGTCATGTATTCACAATCAATGGCAATGTACCTGTAGGTATGAGCATCCATGAAAAAGAAAACAAAACTATTGTAGAACTTTTATACAGAGATGAATTTACTACAGATGCAAAAGATATTGAATTCAAAATCGTTACATCCAAAAACGCACAAATCGTGAACTCTTTTGGTAATGTAGTTGAGTTTGATGAAACCTACACTGTAGCAGATCAAATTGCACCTGAAGTTAAATCAAGTGTAGCAACAGGCAATACTATCACTATTACCTTTAGTGAAGAAATGAACAAAGATAGCTTCTCTATCTTAAGCTTCCTTGTTCGCGGTAGAAAAATTACTGCTTACACAATGGAAGATGCTACACTAACACTTACCATCAATGGTGACGAATTAGTAGAAGATGAAAAAGTTGAAATCGAACAACGATACACTGTATTGGATAAAAACGGAAACGAATTCAACTTAAAAGATGTATTAGAAATTACAGCTGAATAATTTAATTCGTAACTTGGAAAATGTTATCTCCATAAAAATAAACCACCGAAATCGGTGGTTTATTTTTATGATTACACAAAATGTGCTACAAACTATATATCAATCCCTAAATATAATCTAGCGTATAATCTTATCTTCTTCAATAAGCCATTTATTTTCAACCTTAGTTAAGGTGATCTTACGCTCCATTGTCAATCCATTTCCATACTTTTGGATTACAAAAACATTGGCTGCAGTCTCATCTTCATAAACGGGTCCCTCTATCTCATATTCAACCATATCCATATCCACTTCTTCATATTGCTCATATTGTTTTAATAAAGCAATAAACAGCTTTTTAGGATATTTATCCAGATACCCAGGACTACTAATACGCGCTAACTTTTTATAGGCGCTTTTACTTGTCATTTCTCCAGAAATAATGTTACCAATAACCTCTTGTTGATAACGAACAACTTCTTCTGGGTTTGACTCTTCTACCCCTATACGATTTTGACACCCAACAAAAGACAGGAGGAAAAAAACGCTTCCCATCAATAATACCGCAAATCGTTTCACTTGATGTCCCCCTTATTATAATAATAAAACGTAATGCTTTTCCTATTATACTGAATAAAACAAGTAAATGTCAATACTAAAATTCAAGTAAAATCCAATTCCGATAACCCAAGTTAAGCAATTTTCATTTCCCAGCCAGTATCTCTACACCCTCAACACCCGCCAAATAAAAATACTGATCTAGGGCTGAATTATATGAATGCAAGGCTGATTGATATTGTATCCTTGCTGATTGTAGCATTAAAGTTCCTTCCTCTAACTGTAGATCAGACAACTGGCCTAATTCGTGTCTTATTTTCATTTGCTCATAACGTTTTTCTGTATCTTCTAGGTTTTGTTGCATCATTTCCACTTGGCGTTTTGCCATCTCAATACCTGTATAAGCTTTTTCTAAGCCAATCTTAATTTGACGCTCTAGGGTCTCATATCGATACTCTAATTCTATCTGTTCATTTTCAATCTTATTTAACTCATCACGATATTCATGGATTCCGTACTTTCGTTCTCCTAGTTCCTTGGCAGAACCATATTCGCTTTGTTTACTATCATATAAAGCCTTTGCACTATAAAGATCTCCCCGTCTGATCTTAGCTTGCTCCATCATCTCTTCTACGTTGGGTATTTCTACTGCTAGACTGACATCCATCTTTTGCAACATCCGATCCATTTCATAAAGGGGTCTACCTGTCAATCCATTCAGTTCCATAAAAGCTGTTTCGTACTGCATCCTAGCCTCTTGAAGCGCAACTTCTTCTTTCATTAGGGACATCCAAGCTTCTGTTACAGACGTAGCAGTTACCATACCCAGTTCCTCTTTTAATTCCATGGCTTTCAATTGATTTTTTCCAAGGTCTACCTTACCCTGCTGAGATTGTAGCCGCTCCCATCCTTGCACTACATTTCCATAAGCGTCTTTAATATCTTTTTTGATTTTTATTTCTTCTAGTTTTTTTTCTTTTCTAGCCATCTCTACACGAATACTGGCTTCTCTACTATAATAATCTGCTTGTCGTCGTAGTTCCATTTCTTTTTCATAAACAACTACACTCGTGTAGGTTAGCATCATTTGGGCTCCCTGTGCTTGAGCTGATACGTTAGCAGATTGGTCCCGCGCTTTTTCTATCTCCCAATCTTTTACCTTGAGGGCTGAAGTGTTTTTCAACCCCTCTTCTATCGCTTGAGATAAAGTATAGGTCGTCGTAACTGCCTCTTTTTCCTTGCCATAAATAGGTGTATGTAAAGAAAGAACGACTGCCATCATCACCCCTAGTTTTCTATATCTTTGCTTCATACTTTTTCCTCCTCTTACTTCTGTTTAAAAAACTTACTCATATCGAAGTGCTTCAATAGGATCTAATTTTGCCGCTTTATTGGCTGGATAAACACCAAAAATAATTCCAATGATACTTGAAAGGGTTACAGTAAACAACACAATAGCTAAGGAAACCTTGGGCGTAATATTCATTAAGCTTCCGATACCAAGTCCTCCTAGGTAACCAAGAAGAATTCCAATGATCCCACCGATCATAGTGAGTATAACAGCTTCAATAAGAAACTGAGTTCGAATATCCTTATTTCTAGCGCCTAAAGATTTTCTAATACCTATTTCTCGCGTTCTTTCCGTCACTGTCACTAGCATAATATTCATGACACCAATACCACCAACCAGTAAAGAAATACCTGCCACAAAACTAATAAAAGCAGTAAAATATCCAAGAACTGTATTGATTACATCCAAACTTTCTGTAGAGCTCTGTACATAGTACTGATCTTCATTTCGATGCTTTTTCTCTAGCATCTTCGTTAACTCTAAGGAGGTCTCATTAATTTTATCCACATTTTCAATAGAAACCGCAATACTTTGGATATGGTCTGTTCCGTATAGATCATGAACTGCACTAATAGGCATATAAATCATAGCAGGAATCTGATCTGGAAACAGAGAAGCAAATCCCCCCATCGGATCTTTTACTACACCAATAATAGTAAAGGGATGCTTCACCTGCTTTACTTGGATAGCAATTTGTTGCCCTACGACATCCTCATACCCAAATATTTCTTTGGCTAAATTATTATCTATAACTGCCACTTTACTTTTGGCCTGAACATCCGCTTCAATTAAGAAACGTCCATATAAAAAATCAAAAGCAGAAATATCCTTATAACTTTCATTCACCCCAATAAGCATTGAATGACGATATTCTTTAGGATTTCGTAGTTGAATTTCTGCACCCATCGCTTGATATATGGGGGTAACATTAAAAACCTCTGGATGACTTCGAATGACTTCCATATCATCCATAACCAACCGATCTCTTGCACTGGCTTTACTTGCATCTTTCAAAGAAATAGTCAGCATACTAACCCCTAGCTTATCAAATTCTCCTGTTAAAGCGGCCTGACTTCCTTGACCTATAGAAGTAATCATAATCACTGAACTGATTCCAATAATAATACCTAGCATCGTTAAAAAAGCTCTCATTTTATTTGCAAAAACGCTTAGAAGAGCAGACTTCATACTTTCTATTAGATTCATTCTGCCTCCCTCCTTACCTGCAAAGGATCTTCCACCATTTCATCTGAAATAATCTCTCCATCCCTAAATGTAACAATTCGTTTTGTATAAGCTGCTATTTCAGGCTCATGGGTAACCATTACAATAGTGGCCCCTTCTTTATTTAAGTCTTGAAAAATCCCCATAATCTCTTCCCCTGAACGGCTATCTAAATTCCCCGTTGGCTCATCTGCCAGCAAAATAGCTGGATCATTTACTAATGCCCTAGCAATGGCTACTCGTTGCTTTTGACCTCCAGATAACTCATTGGGTTTATGTTGAACTCGATCTTCTAGCCCTACTTTTCTAAGGGCTTCCATAGCTCTTTCTCTTCTTTCTTTGCCTCCTACCCCTGCATAAACCATAGGCAGTTCTACATTTTCAAGGGCAGTCAACTTTGGGAGTAAATTAAAGGATTGAAATACAAAGCCAATTTTTTTATTCCGAATTACTGCCAATTCATCATCCTTCAAGCCCGAAATATTAATATTTTCTAAAAAGTATTCTCCCCCTGTGCTACGATCTAGGCAACCAATAATATTCATCATTGTAGATTTGCCTGAGCCAGAGGCACCCATAATAGAGACAAATTCCTTTTCATTTACAGTAAAACTAACTTCATTTAAAGCTCTAACTTCAAACTTTCCATTCTCATATATTTTTGTTAGTTTCTTAATTTCAATCATAATGAATCACCTGAGTGTTTGCTTTCTAGAGGCCTTATATAAACTCCTTCTTTAATTTGGGTATTGGGGTTAATAATGA
>JAAZLH010000291.1 GCA_012799415.1 Candidatus Epulonipiscium sp.
CCTGGGGATTCTAGAATCAATCATGCTTATGGTACACTGCTACTTAGAAGAGGATGTTTTCAGAAAAGTGAAACCTATTTCAGAAAGGCTATTGAACGGCTGACATGGAAAAATCCTAATCCCTATAACAGTGAAGCCTATTACAAACTTGGCCTTACATTGATGTTTCAGAATCAAGATCAGGAAGCTTTTGATGCTTTTTATAAAGCCATTTGGACCAACGAACAACAGGAAATGTCCTTCTTTTATTTAGGTGTGCTATCAGCAAAGAAAGGGGATTACCAAAAGGCCCTTGAATTCTTAAACCAATCCCTTGTGAAGAATTCGCATCATATTAAAGCCAGGGGAATCAGGGCCACAATACTTAGAAAATTAGGAAATTACGAGGAAGCCAAAAAGTGGATTGATGAAAATCTTGCCATAGACCCCTTTGATTATATTTCATGGTATGAAAGTTATCTTATCACAGGTAACCACCATATCCTTAGAAAAATGAATAAGCTCATGCGAGGGTTTGATGAAAACTATCTTCAAATGGCAAGGGATTACGGAGAAGCTGGGTTTTGCGAGGAAGCCATTGCAGTATTACAACAATGCAGTCAACATAAGCCAATGTTAAAATATTATGAAGCCTATTATTTAGGACGTATGGGAAGGGCAACAAAAGCACTTGGATCTGTACAAGAAGCAGAGAGCAGAGAGCCTAGCCTTACGTTCCCCAATCAACTAGAGGATATTTTAGTATTGCAGTATGCCACACGGATCAATCCAGAAGGTGCAAGGGCCTATTATTATCTTGGAAATTTATATTATGACAAAATGCAGTATGAAGATGCTAAAGCTTTATGGGAAAAGTCTACAGAACTTGACGATTCCTTTCCAACGGTACTTCGCAACCTTGCTTTGGCTTATTACAACAAAAGTAAAGAACCACAAAAAGCAAAAGAAGCCATAGAAAAGGCATTTGCATTAGATACAACAGATGCAAGGATATTCCTTGAATTAGACCAACTTTATAAAAAACTAGGGGTATCGGCAAAAACAAGGATGAACCACTATGAACAGTATAGGGAAACATTTTCAAAACGTGATGATTTGTGTGTGGAATATGCAACTTTGCTTAATATGAATGGTATGTACCGAGAAGCATATGATTATATCATGAGTCGTAGGTTTCATCCCTGGGAAGGTGGAGAAGGCAAGATTACCACCCAGTATACAATATCATTATTAGAATTAGCTAAGGTTGAAATTAAAGTAGAAAACTATGATGGTGCAAGAGATTATTTGGAAAGAATACTTGTGTATCCGGAAAACTTAGGAGAAGGTAAACTAGCAGGTACAAAAGATAACGATGTCTACTATTATTTAGGACTGATTTATGAAAAAATAGGTAATTTCCAAAAATCAAAAGAATGTTACCAAAAAGCCATATTAGGCGAAAGTGAGCCAGCAGGTGCCATGTATTATTATGACCAGCCAGCAGATATGATTTTATATCAAGGTCTTGCCTACTTGAAGCTAGGTAGAAGAGCAGAAGCAGTTTCTAAATTTTACAAACTAATCAATTATGGTGAAAAGCATATTTTTGATCAGGTTCGTATTGAGTATTTTGCCGTATCTTTACCTGATTTCTTGATCTTTGAAGATGATCTGGATGTAAGAAATAAAGTACATTGCTATTTCCTCATTGGCCTTGGAAATATTGGACTAGGTAGAATGGAAGAAGCAAAAGAATATTTAGAAAAAGCAAGAAATCTAGATCAGAATCACCTCAAATGCATGTTGTTTTCAAAGGATATAGATATCAATGGAGGTTTACTATGGAGTTCATAATAAAAAAAAATAATCAGTTACCTACCATGCTTCCTATGTCAGGAAGATCAGCAAAAGGTGATAAATATGAAGTAAACAGCAAATATCTGATGAAAAATGGAAAGCCAATACTACCTGTTATGGGTGAATTTCATTTTTC
>JAAZLH010000035.1 GCA_012799415.1 Candidatus Epulonipiscium sp.
ATTCCTTTCATCCGATTTTTATATGAGAAAAGAGATGATATTTATCAGTTGTTATCAGGAACTAAAGAAGATGGAACCATACCAAGATACGTAGTGCCAGGACTTGTTAGAACTAAAGCCATTTATATGAGTGATATGGTGGCAAAGCTTACTGCAGAATTTAGCAAAGAAAAGAATGTCACCCAGAGAGAAGTCATGGAAGGAGCATTGATTGAATATCTCCAGAAGTATGGATTCAAGAGGGAAGTTGAGACACTTCTGAAAAATGAGTAAAAAGTCTTTTTAAAAGATAGGTTTGTGGTATAATAATAGTAAGATGGAGGTGGTATATCCAAATGTCTTATGAAACAAGGCCACAAACCTATGATGAAACGATTAGAGTATTAGGGAAAAAGGATTATAGAGGAATTGCTGAGTTCGTTTTACCAGTTGTAAAAGAAGCTGATGAAATATCTCTTGAACATGCAAAGCTATCTATACCTGATATGATAGAAATGGATTTTTTAGCAAAAGTTAATATAAATGAAGAGAGTTTTATTCTTCACATAGAATTTGAATCTGCATATAAAAGTAATACAGAAATGCTAAAAAGAATGCTTAAATATTATACTTATATAAAATGGCATAATGACTTACCAATTTATCAAGTACTTATGGTACTAAAAGAACCAACTAATGTAAAAAATATAGAAGGTAGTTTTAAAAGCACAGTACAAGATTTAGATGTGATGCAGTACCAATACAAAGTAATTAAAGCATATGAAATTGATAAATATGAAGTACTAAAAGATAAGCAAGTGGTATTATATCCTTTAAGAGTATTTATGAAGCATGATGGAGAGAGTGAAGAAGAACATATTTTGGAATGTCTAACAGCTGTGGAATCACTTCCAGACAAAGACTATTATTTTCTTACAGTTCAATGCGTTAAAAAGTTGTATGAAAAGAGTAAATATAAAAAGTTTGTAAAGGAGGAGATCCTAATGCAATCATCACTATACAGAGAGCCTTATGAAAAGGGAAAAGTAGAAGGCGAAGCTAAAATGGTTATAAAACTTTTAACCAAAAGATTTGGTGCTATCCCACCAGAATTAAGAAAAAGGATAGAGTCATTAGACTCTGAAACTCTAGATAGAATTATGGATGAAGCCCTCTCATATGAGAGTATTAAGGATGTTGAAAAGACACTTCAATAGAAATGCTTATTTACTAATACTTGTGATTAAAGGTGATTTTATGTCAGTTGATTCTTTTACAAAAGAATTTAAAATATCAAAATCAGAAACGGTTGAAAGGCTAGAGAAAGCTATAAAAGATATAAAACCATTAGAAATGAATTCAAGAGATGCTGTAAATAGAATGAGAGAAAGAGAGAATAAATTATTGGAGCTACTTCGGATAAAATAATACAAATATACTTTGGAATGAAGGCCTAAGGTGGTATTATTGCCAAAGATGGTGGGCACGAGTGGGCTCCCTGGTATTATTTATTAGTTAACCTTTATGAATAATAAGCTTATAAAACCTAACAGTATGCATAATGATACTCATTATATGAATGAGGTCTAATTTAGGGGTATAAGAAGGCTCTGAACCTTTGATTTAAGTGGGGTTCAGGTTTTTTTGTTATACATAGAAATAGGTAATTTTGTGCTATTAACGATGTAGAAATTAAATTCGGTGAAGAATTAAAATTACAAGAAACAGTAACAGCAACACTTGATGATGAAGCAGCAACAGAAGTAACTCTTAACATTACTTGGGAAGAAAATGAAGAATTCAAAAATGATGTAGCTAGAGAATATACATTCAACTACACATTATCAGCTCAAGAAGATGAAGAGTTAGAATTTGAAATACCAGAAGAATTAACTACAGGAAGCATAACTGTAACTGTTCTTGAAGATACAAGAGTAGAAGTTAAAGAAGCTAAAGCTGTAAATGCTACTACAGTAGAACCAAAGGTTCCAGAACCAGGTATAACAAACATATACTTCACAGCTAAGAACCAATATGGTGAAGATATAGAGTTAACAAAGGAAAATACAGCTAACTTAAAAGCAAAAGTTAGATTAAATGTTGTTCCTTTATTAGATACAGAAGTTGTATATGCTAAAGGAAATGATTATATAGAAATTAAAAAATCATTCTTTACTCTTCTGAGCTTGCTATTAGTTCAAATTTTAAGCTGGCAGGGCAAAATGCAAGAATAAAAGTAAGTGATAAAGATTTATTTTAACTGAAAATGTTAGTGTAAAATAATTGTTGGACAAAAAACAAAAAAATATAGAGAATAATCCTCCATTTGATATAATGTAATCATCTAAAACCACAAAAAGGAGGATATTCTCTATGAATAATATTATACAATTAA
>JAAZLH010000292.1 GCA_012799415.1 Candidatus Epulonipiscium sp.
CAGGTTCAATGTGTATAGCTATAGGTTATGCTGTCATTATATCTTATGTACTTAAAGGTTGGACCCAATCTGTAACAGGTAGCCTTATGACTGTAGATACTAATACTTGGTTTGAATCCTTTGCTTTGACAGAGTATTCTGTTATACCATATCACTTAATAGTGGTAGTGGGAACACTTATTACATTGACACTAGGTGCAGATAGTATTGAGAAGACTAACAAGGTCATGATGCCTCTATTTTTTATTTTATTTTTAATCCTAGCTATTCGTGTAGCACTTTTACCAGGTGCCATAGAAGGATATAAATTTATGTTTACTCCTAGATGGGAGGAACTGGCAAATCCTATGGTTTGGATTTGGGCCATGGGGCAAGCATTTTTCTCATTATCTGTAACAGGTAGCGGTATGATAGTATATGGCGCATATCTCTCAGATGATGAAGATATAGTAGAGGGTGCTAAATATACTGCATTATTTGACGTAATTGCAGCCATGGTAGCAGCTTTAGTTATAATACCAGCATGTTATGCTTATAATGTAGATGTTGCTGCAGGGCCAGGATTATTATTTGTAACATTGCCTACTATTTTGCAAAATATGCCATTTGGCAGATTGTTTGCCATAATATTATTTACAGCTGTAGTTTTTGGTGGGGTATCCTCATTACAAAATATGTTTGAAGTAGTTGGAGAATCATTGATGTATAGATTCCCTAAATTAAAACGTATACCAATGTTAGTATTGCTTGCAGTGATTTGTTTTGGTATAGGTGTGAATATGGAACCTATATATAAATGGGGTCCATGGATGGATTTAGTGTCCATTTATATTATTCCAATAGGAGCAACATTAGGTGCTATCTCTTGGTTCTGGATTATGAAAAAGGAAGACCTATTACATGAAATCAATTTAGGTGCTAAAAAGAAACAAGGAGATTTATGGTATAATATTGGGAAATATGTCTATGTACCATTTGCAACAATTCTTTGTATAGTTGCATTGTTTATGAAGGTGGCTTTCTAAACAAGATGTCATATAATAGCAAATAAAGGGATGGAGTATCTTCCATCCCTTTTATTTTTACAAGATTAATGTTATAATAATATAGTCAGATAATGCATTATACAATACGAATAGACAGGAGTAATGAGTTGTTGATTAATAAAAAAAGCTTAAGTGATCAGATATATGATGTACTAAAAATGGAAATATTAAAAAGGGAGATACCCTTTGGTAGTAAATTGGTGAATAGAACACTACAAAAGAGATTTGGAGTGAGCTCTTCACCTATAAGGGATGCCATAAACCGCCTAAATCAAGATGGATTGATTACATCCATAGATAAGACTGGAGCAACGGTGGTAGATTTTGATTACAATTTCTTTCTTGAAATCAATGAGGTGCTTCTCTATGTTATAAATACTGGTATAAAATTGTCTTTTGAGAAAGCAGATATTGATGAAGTATGTAGTTATTTGGAAAAGTATATATCTCTTCAGGAGAAACATATAGGAACAGATGATTTCTATGATTATGATTACAGGTTCCACAAGACTTTTATTGATTATTCTTATAATTCTAGATTAGAAAAGATTTTCAAGGAATATAATGTTCTTCATGAGATGCTCGTAAGAAATTATTATAATCCTGAGACTATGCAAATACAAGAAGATA
>JAAZLH010000293.1 GCA_012799415.1 Candidatus Epulonipiscium sp.
GTTCGTAATCATGGTGGCGGACATTATAACCACACGATCTTTTGGACTACTATGACCGGGAATGGCAGTGGAGATCCTACCGGCGAACTAGGAAATAAAATCAAAGAAAATTTTGGGGATTATCAAACCTTTAAAAATCTTTTTTCTGAAGCAGCAGCCTCACGTTTTGGTAGCGGTTGGGCATGGTTAGTGATGGATACTAAGGGTGATTTACTGATTCGCTCTACCCTAAATCAAGATAATCCAATTTCTGAGGGGTTATTTCCTTTACTAGGGCTGGATGTATGGGAACATGCCTATTATTTAAAATATCAAAACCGACGTCCTGAGTATATTGATGCTTGGTTTCATGTTGTTGACTGGGATGCAGTAGCCAAGCGATATAACAAGTAAATTATTATTTCAACTAAAAAAGCTATGGATCTGTAATGATTCATAGCTTTTTTGATATCTATTTACTTAATAGAAAGAGTATGGATGATAGTATCCATGGTGCCCTTTACCACCGGATCATTTAAATCGTCATAATGACTGGCATTAGCAAGGGAAGGACACATGGGTAATTCTCCTAAAAGTTCTACATCCATTCGATGCAAGTAATTTTCTAAATCTTGATCTTCAAATAACTTTATTTTTTTATTGCAATCTGGGCATGTAATATAACTCATATTTTCTACTATCCCCAAAATGGGAATATTCATTGTTTTTGCCATATTAATGGACTTTGCAACAATCATAGAAACCATCTCATGAGGAGTGGATACAACAATCGCCCCATGAATAGGAATGAATTGCATAACTGTTAAAGCTACATCGCCTGTTCCTGGTGGCATATCAATGATCAAATAATCCAATTCGCCCCAAAACACATCGGTCCAAAATTGTTTTACTGTACCAGAAATAATGGGACCACGCCAAATAACAGGTCTTTCTTCATCATCTACTAATAAATTTAGAGACATGATATCAATTCCTTCGGGAGACTGAACAGGGATAACTCCAAACTCTCCTCCTAATGCTTTTTGATCCGATACGTTCATCAACCGTGGAATACTAGGCCCTGTAATATCTGCATCTAAGATCCCTACTCGATATCCTTTTTTTCTTAAGCTTTTTGCAATTAAGGTAGTTACTGTAGATTTTCCTACGCCTCCCTTTCCACTCATAACTGCTATTACTTTTTTAATATGATTGTTTGGATTATTTTCGATCATACATTCTTCTTTTGAATTACAATTTTCTTTTGTTGGACAGCTATCGCAATTCGACATTTTGATCACCTCGTTATTAGTTACCCATAACTAGGCCCATGTCTTTTCTTACTACATAGGCGAAAAAGGAACGTCTAGCTTTTGGATTTTGAATTCATAAGATATTTCTATTCTAATCCTTGATGGATTTCTTGTCAAATGCTAATTATTATTTTGCATACGCTGTTACTTTTTATTTTATTTCATTTTTACTGTTATGATTCTATCTTTCCCTGCTATTACATGCCCTTTTACAAAATCTACACTTTCAACTTTATCCATTGTTGTAATAAGTACAGGAGTAATTGTATGTTTACCATATTTTTTTATTTTATCGATATCCATTTTTAACAAAGGAGTCCCCGCATTTATCCACTCTCCTTCTTCAATGAGTCTTTCAAAACCATCGCCTTTCAACTCGACTGTGTCAATCCCTAAATGAATGAGAATATCAATTCCTTCTTTTGTTTCTATTCCTATAGCATGATTGGTGGGGAATATTTGTACTACTTTCCCTTCACATGGTGCTAATACCAATCCATCAGTAGGTTCAATTGCAATACCATCCCCAACCATTTTTTGAGCAAATGCAATATCTGGTACTTCCATAAGGTCTATAACTTTTCCTGTCATAGGTGCCACTAAAGTTACTTTTTTCTTTATGAATGTAAACATGGTGATCTCCCCTTTTTTAAAATTGGCGAATTTTTTCAATTTCTATGGCTATATAGGCTATCATTTCATCAGATAAAATAATATTTGTTTCTTTCTTAATTGACATTCCTATTTGTTTAGCAACCTTATAACTTTCTACTATTTTATTTTTTATTTCTTTTTTTAATGGATTATTCATTATTTTTTCTTTTTTACAATGATATAGAAGGGTTTTTAGATTGAGTATACAACTTTGATAAAGGCTATAATTTTCATTCATTAATGGGGTACCTGTTTCTTGTATGATAATATCAATACAAGTTTTAAATAATCTTGTATCTTTCATCGTTTCACGAATTGTTTTATTGTTACGTGCTGAATGAAGATGAAGTGCTATAAACCCTTTTTCGTCCTCTCCAATATGGATTCCAAGTCGTTCTTTTATTAAAGATGCTGCTACTTCTGCTAAATCATATTCTTCCTGATATAATAGTATAATTTCTTCAATAAACGGATTCTCAATCGGTAAATCCATGTAAATACGATCTAATGCAAATGTAATATGATCTACTAAGGCCGTATGAATATTAGGACTTAAGGGCCCAAGTGCGATTTCTGCTTTTGCAATAATTTCCTCACTCACTCCAATAATTTCTTTATCGTATTTAACAATCCGGTCTAAGTAACCAATAGAATCATTGGCATTTAGCTGATGAAAGACTTTTTCGATACTTTTTGTATCAACGATTAGACTCTCTCCCGGTTTTTTCCCAAATCCTATTCCCTTACTAACCAGTATCATTTCTTGTCTATTTTGTTTTGCTAATACTACGTTATTGTTAAATACTTTTATTACTTGGTAGTGCACGTATCCCCACCCCATTTTTTTACTTTTTGTGTGCTCATACCTTGAACCACTTGTCTTACTTCTAATATGGCCCCTGGAGTTACACTAAGTTCATCAATTCCCATAGTAACAAAAATTTCTACAAGATCTGGATCTGCAGCTGCTTCTCCACAAATCCCTACCCCAATATTTTCCTTATGCCCATTTTTAATGGTCATTTCAATCAACTTGAGTACTGCTGGATGACGAGTATTATATAAATATGCAACTTGTCTATTCATTCGATCTACTGCAATGGTATATTGTGTTAAATCATTCGTACCAATACTAAAAAAATCAACTTCTTTTGCTAATTGATCTGATATTAAAGCAGCTGCTGGTGTTTCTATCATGACCCCTATTTCTATATTTGAACGAAAAGGGATCTTTTGATTTATCAGATCTTTTTTAACTTCTTCGATCATTCTTTTTGCTTGATGCACTTCTTGTAATGTGGAAATCATAGGAAACATAATTCCTAAATTTCCATAAATGCTAGCACGCAATAGTGCCCTAAGTTGTGTCTTAAAAAGATCAACTTGATTTAAGCTAATACGAATGGCTCGATAGCCTAAAAATGGATTTAACTCTTTTGAAATTTGTAAATAAGGTATTTCTTTATCCCCTCCAATATCTAATGTACGAATAATCACAGGCTTATTTTGCATTTCTTCTAAAACTGCTTTATAGGCCTTAAATTGTTCTTCTTCACTTGGTATCTTACTTTTATTCATATATAAAAACTCGCTACGAAAAAGGCCTATCCCTTGGGCATCATTTTTAAGAGCTATTTCGACATCCTTTGGGGTCCCTATATTGGCATTGATCTTAATTTCAACACCATCTTTTGTTATACTTTTTGTCCCTTTTAACTGATCTAAACTTTCTACTCTCATTCTATGTTTTTTTTGTTTTTCTATCCATTGGGCTTTTGTTTTATCATCAGGATGAATAACTATATTTCCCTCTGTACCATCAAATATGATTGTATCACCATTTTTAATATGATTCAGTATGTTTTGTGCTCCAACAACAGCAGGAATATCCATTGTTCTTGCCAATATGGCTGTATGAGATGTCTCTGCTCCATCTTCTGTAATAAAACCCAATACTTTTTCTCGATTCAATTGAGCTGTCTCTGATGGTGATAAATCTTGAGCTACTATAATAACAGATTCTTTTATTTCTGATAAGGATTGTTCCATTGTATCTGTTAAAATGTTTATAAGTCTTTTTGAAATATCTTGAATATCGGCTACTCTTTCTTTTATATATGGATCTTCCACTTGAGAAAATATTTTTACATACTCGTTTTGTGTACGCTTTACTGCGTATTCTGCATTTATAGATTCATCCTGTATAAATTGTTTCATCCTTCCTATAAAGTCCTCGTCTTGAAGCATCATTTGATGAACTTCAAAAATCAAAGACTCATCTTCACCGATATTTTTTTGAGTATATCGTTGTAATTCTTCAAGTTGCCTCTTTGCTTTTTGTCTTGCTTCTTCCAGCCTTCGGATTTCTTCCTTATAATTTTTAATCGTCTTTTTTTCTACTTCTGCTTTTTTTTGCTTAATGATGAAAGTTTTCCCTAGTCCTATTCCTTTTGAAACACCAATCCCTTTTAGTGTAATCACTACATAAGCCTCCTTGCCTCCCAATATAATGTCAATTGGTAATAAAAAGGGCAAAACCTTCCTCCCTTTTAATAATAGAAAAGTTTATGCCCCTATTACAACGAATATACTCTTACATTAATCTTTTTATTTCACTAGCAAGTAAATCAGCACTTGTTCCTACGACTACCTGTATATTTTTTTTACTTGGTCGAATTACTCCTGATGCCCCTAAAACTTTCATATCTGCATCTTGAATAATCGATGCATCTTTGACAGTAAGACGTAATCTTGTAATACAAGAATCTACTTCTTCTATATTATTTCTTCCTCCTAATTTTTCAATATATGCCTCTGCTACAGCAGTAATTCCTTTATCTTTAATAGCAGCTCCCACTTCTACACTTTCTGCATTTTCTTCTCTTCCAGGTGTCTCTAGGTTAAATTTCTTAATAAAGAATACAAATAATAGAAAATAAATGACTCCTACAATTAATCCTATGGGAACTAAAAACCATCCTTTCGTTGAAAGTCCCATATTTAAAAAGTAATCAATGGCTCCTGCTGAAAATGTAAAACCATGTCGAATACCCATTAGACTCGTTATGGCTAATGCTATACCTGTTAATAATGAATGAATAATATACAATACAGGGGCTAAAAACATAAACATAAATTCAATCGGTTCTGTAATACCTGTTAAAAAAGCTGTAAATGCTACAGAAAACAACGCTCCTCCTACTACTGCTTTGTTTTCTTTTTTAGCACATACATACATGGCAAGTGCTGCTGCAGGAAGCCCAAACATCATAATAGGGAAAAAACCCGCCATAAAAATACCTGCTGTTGGATCAATAAGTCCTTCGGAAGGAACCTGGGCAAAAAATCTGCCAATATCCCCAGTGGCACCATTAAATTCTCCAAAGGTAAACCAGGCAATATTATTTAATACATGGTGAAGTCCGGTTGGAATTAAAAGTCTATTGAAAAATCCAAATGCAAATTCCCCAATTCCCCCACTACTTGTCATCCAATTTCCTGCCATGTCAATTCCATTCTGAATAGGGGGCCATATTACTCCAAAAATCAAACCAATTATTACACTAAAAAGCCCTGTTATAATAGGAACAAAACGCCTTCCGCCAAAGAAGCCTAAAAAGTCTGGAAGTTTAATTCCATTGTACTTATTATAGGATAATCCCGCAATTACCCCTGCTACAATACCGCCTAATGCTTGAAGCTTAATATCTGAATTAATCGTAGTAGTAATAGCTGTTAGAATGTAATATCCTACTGCTCCTGCAAGTCCTGCTGCACCATTATTGTCTTTTGCAAGTCCAACGGCTACACCGATTGCAAATAATAAGGGTAAGTTATCAAATACTGCTCCTCCTGCTTTCGCAATAAAAGTAATGTCAAAAACATCTGGCTGCCCAAGTCTTAAGAGTAATCCTGCTACAGGTAATACTGCAATCGGTAACATTAATGCCTTTCCCAATCTTTGAAGTTTTCCAAATATTTTGTTCATCATCATTCCCCCATTATTGTAATTATTTATTATAATTATGAAAGCAGTAAGGTAAATCCCTACTCTCCAAAATTATCATAGAAAAGTTTACGAATTGCGTGAATTGCCTCTGCTTCGTCAACCCCTTCTGCAATCACTGTAATTTCATCTCCTTGTTTAACCCCTAGTGCCATGACAGACAATAAACGCTTCCCATCA
>JAAZLH010000294.1 GCA_012799415.1 Candidatus Epulonipiscium sp.
AAGCGGGAAAAAACTAAAGAAAAAAAATAATATGGAATATGGTATTTTATCACAGGGATCCGGTAAAATCATGGAAAGAATCCAACTGCCAAAAGCAAAACCATAAACAAGTGCTAGATAAATTATTGCTCTCTTTTTTAACAAAGCCCTTTCCGCCAATATAACATCCACGCCCACAGTTATTTCTACAACTTTACCATCATTCAATTTTGTCACCCCCTTGTCTAGCTTAAATAAACTTTGCTCCCTCATTAACGTATGTATATCTATTCTACAAAACCTCAATTAACTTTTGTGTATACGGTCCTATTTACTTTTATCCTGTCTTGAATTGCATTGAAATCGAATGAAAGATATCCCCGCACCGCTATATTCCCTACTTCTCCAAAAAGTTTAGAATTAATCCCGCTGGGAATAGACGCTGCTTAAATAAAATGATAGCCGAAAGAATAGCTTCAACTAATCCAATGATAAAAAATATAATATGTAAGGGAACAATCTCCTCAAGCATTATACACTGTACAACTATCCAGATGACCAATGCCCAGCTAAAGATGCTGCTTATATATCCCTGAAACTTAAAATCGAGCCCTAAGGTTATAGCACTAACGATATTTCCTATCCCTATTATTGTAAATAATAGGATGCCCGGAATAAGGAAATTATCAAAAGGCGAGTTCTTTAGTGCCTCCACTGTTACCCCTAGGGGCTCATTAGAATTGATTATTGCAGCAAGGCCCCCCGCTACGGCACCTATACCAACAAAACTATGCAAAACTAATAGTAACCAACGTACTACCTTCACTACAATCCCTCCATCTCATTATGGAATGAATCACAGAATCTAATAACACCACGTACTTCGCCTACCTTGGTTCTATCTAGGAAAAAATCTTCAAATACTCATCTTCAGGATTGCTTTCTGATAGGATGATATCATATTCCCATGCAGGCTCAAATCCAACATATAGATCGTTTTTTGTTGTTAGTCTAATCCCTAGCATCTTTGTCCTCCAATATACATAATCATTATTAGGTACGGATTGTCTTTTCCCATAATTCAGGAAGACACTCAAGGGGCTTAAAACTTATAGTCTCATAGAATTTTCTTGTGCCAGCATAGTTGACATCGGGATAGGACTCATCCAATGACTTTGATTCATCGATTGCTGCGAAAAATGGTAAATTGCTACTTTCACTAATATACTCTTGTATAGATTCTTGTATCCCGAACCAATTAGGAAGTGATTCCAAGATACTGGTTGATATTCCTTTCTTTTCTTGTTCATCATTTGTTTCTTTTATAATCATCTTTTCATCACCAAAATATATATTTTATTTATTGGGTATAATACTACAAAAGTTCATCTATATAATATAAAACAAGGGAAAAAGGGGTGTTTGCCCATTAAGATTCCCTTGCATCTGTTCTTTAGTAATTTCATTATGACTTTAATGCTAATGGGGAAAGTAGACTACGCATCCAAAGTGCCAACACAACATTTAGAATCATTAATGAGTATAAATTTACTCGCTCAATCAATCCTATATAGGATGGCAATACTTGAGTTGCTAAAACTGTAAAAAACCCTGAGGCTATAAAAATAATACTAAACACTTTCAAAAAGCGAGTCATTTTCGTATATATTTTGGTTTTAGACAAACCGAGGGCTAAGAGAATCGATAACACAATGTAACTGAGCACAATAACGGCTGTTATAGCGTAATGCATGGTGTTTTGGAAAGAAATGTCCCAGGCTGTGTCTGCTAAAGGAAAAACCTTATATCCGAATGTGGAAAGTAGTTCCGCTAATGTTTTTAAAACCAAACTACTGTAAAATATCTTATTGATAGAAAAAAACTTTTTAAAAAGACAAGAAGTACTCCGCAAAAAGCAAATTGAAGATATTGTACCCCCAGAGAATCCTTGATGCCACCGACTAGCTAATGGATGAAACAGCTGTAAGATCAATTGGTTGAATTAAAGGATTATAGTCAATCCAAACCATTCGTCCTCCAATTACATGACTTAGATAAAAGATTGCAGCTATAACACCAGAGGGTGCAAGGGTTTAGGGCTAAAAATTTACCATGTTCTATTCCATTCATAAATTCGTTTCCTCTCTTTCTATAGAATTTCTACGATAAATGGCATTGTATTGACTAGCATGCATTTTAAGTGCCTTGATTGCTTGCTCTTCATTTTCTGGACAATTGTCATATCTATATAGGAGCAAAAATACAGGAGAATAGAAATGCAAAGCCATTGTGTAGGCATCCCCTTGGATAAACCTTCCACTATCAATAAATTTCTGTAGTACTTGTCTTTGAGTTTCCAAAACCCTATCTATGAAAACATTTCTAAATATTTCCCCCATCTCCTCATTACCATATTGCTCAATAGTTAATAAACGCCTTAATTTTGATATATAATCATCTTTTAGATAAAATAAAAAGATTTTGGAGCATATATCTAAAAACTCTTCATCGGTAACATTGTCGTAGAACTCTGAAACATTATCTTCCTCTGATTTTGGTAATTGAACACTTTCTAAAGTAAAATAGTATCTCTTAAGTGTCTCGTCAATAATTTTATTGAGGATATCCTGTTTGTTCTTAAAATGATTATAGATTGAGCTTTCTTTAATTCCAACTGCT
>JAAZLH010000295.1 GCA_012799415.1 Candidatus Epulonipiscium sp.
ACAGTTCTTTCTTCAGCCCATTCTATTGAAATGTTAAGTAAACAAATTTCAGCTCATATTCAAAATGTTTCAGCGGCTACAGAAGAGCAAGCTGCAGCTACAGAAGAAGTCGCTGCTTCCAGTGTTGCTTTATCAGAGTTAGCAGAGGCACTTCAAGGGCTTATTACTCGGTTTAAATTATAAAGTTAAGTTGATTAAGAATGTAAGGTTTTAGTAATGAAATACCAATGAGTCAGCATCGGCTGCAGTAGAAGAGCAGACTGCAGCCATGACTGAAATAGCAAATGCTAGTAGAAGTTTATCAGAATTAGCATATGATATGCAGGCAAGTATATCAGCATTTAAATATTAGATGCTCATATTAAAAAATCTTCCTATATACCTGATCCGAAGATGGCTACTCTTTGAGTGACAGGGAAGAATCTACCATTGCTAAATTTTAAATCAGTCTGTAGATCTCCTAGGCCATCAGCGTGATAACGACCATAAATTCGTTGAACACCAAATAACTCATATATACCATCTAAGTTAAAATCAATAGGATATAAACCGCTAAGGGGATCAATGTCTCCTGTAAGCGGTTTTTTTAATTTTCCATTGGAATCATAAATTTCAGCCAAATATTCTGGCTCCCTATGGGAAATATCAATAATATATACTTGATTGGTTTTTGTGTTTAAAACTTCTACTTTGTAGTTATCACGATAGGTAACGGTAACCGGATTTTCTTTGTAAAATACATCAGAATCAAAGATCTTTTGAGGCTGATTATTTAAGAAAGAATATATATCATAGTAATAAATACCTCCACTTCCACCAGTTGCAATACTGACCATAATATCATCTACACCATTACCAGTAAAATCACCTAGGAATAACTTAGGTTCATAACCTGCTCGGTCTTTTAATGGGATTTGCATAAATCTTTTTGTTCGTCCATCTTGAACGACAATCATAATGTTATCTACAAAGGGACTATTAGGATTAGGAGATTTAGTACCAATGATATAGACAGTATCTGGAATGCCATCACCATTTACATCACCTCGTTTAAAATCTAAAGTGGAAAATTGGTTTCGGTTATTTTGTCGATTCTGGTTATTTTGAGAGAAGCCATAGAAAGGTTGGTAGTTCATAAACATCCTCCTTGAAAACTCTTTTTACGATATCATATGAAAGATCTGGCATATTGCTACTTGATGGGGAAAAAATGAAAATATAAATTAACCTTATTTGTGATATAATAGTAGAGTAGATGTCATTTTAAAAGTTAGCAGGAGGTGGATCATGAGTAATCAATACTCAACAAGATCACAAAATAAAGTAATTATGTCTTTGCTCATTCTTTTTTCTATTGGTGCATTAGCTGTAACTGCTTTTTTCTATGCCCAAAATCAAAAGGGAATGAAAGAAATAGAAGCTAGAAATGAAAAAATAAAAATATTAGAAACAGAAGTAGATGAATTAAAACAACAAATAACCAAGCTAAATCAAGAGAGTGCTACAAGGCAGATAAATCCTCTCTTGCTTTATAGTCAAGAAGTAATAGAGGCATTAAAGAACAAAGATATTGGTGCCATTCAAAAAATGATTCACCCTACAAAAGGAGTACGTTTTAGCCCTTATTCTTATATCGATGTAGAAAATGATTTAGTTTTTAGCGCAGAAGAATTTGGCACATTATTTACATCTGCGACACCTTTGACTTTTGGAGCCTATGATGGTAGCGGAGAGCCTATTACTGTCTCCTTTAAAGAATATTATGATCGTTTTGTTTATGATGTGGATTTTGCTGATGCAGAGATGATTGGAAGAAATGTAAGCATTGGCAAAGGGAATACAGTCAATAATATAGAAGAAGCATATCCAGAGGCAGCATTTGTTGAATATTATTTTTCAGGATTTAATCCAGAATATGCAGGTATCGACTGGCGAAGTCTCAGGCTTGTTTTTGAAGAAGAACAGGGGAAATATTACCTAGTTGGTGTGATTCATGATGAGTGGACAATATAGTTTATGTATCTATATTTCTTGAAAGAATTCTGATATAATGAAAGCATTCTAAGTGGAAGGAGAATGTTTATGGTGAATTATATTCTCGTTATTACCATAGGTTATCTAGCAGGATGCTTTCAGTCCTCTTATTTTATTACTAAAATATTTAAAAACACAGATATTCGTACCATAGGTAATGGGAATGCAGGAGCTTCTAATACAGTGATTGCTTTAGGCTGGAAATATGGTGTAGCAGTGGCTTTGTTGGATATAGGAAAAGCCATTATATCCATTATTATTATTAAGATGTTTCTGAATACAGCTATTGTACAAGCTCAAGTTCCATATTATCTTTATTTAAATGGTCTTTTTGTCATCCTTGGACATAACTATCCCTTTTTTATGGGGTTTCGAGGAGGAAAAGGAACAGCTTCTCTCATTGGAATGATATCTGCCATTGATTATCGGATTGCTATTGCTGGCATTTTAGCAATTTTATTTGTAACATTAGCTACTCAGTATATTGCTTTGGGTACGATGGCTTTGGTACTTATTTTAGTTATTCTTACTTTTTATTTTGATTATAGTATGGGGTGTATAGCGATTGCCATTGTAGTAGCATTATTAAGTATTTATAAGCATCGAATGAATATGTACAATATTTTTCATCATAAAGAGGTCAAGCTGAGTGATACTTTAGGGAAGAGATAGGTAGAGAGGGACGGTTATGACGATTATAAATATAGAAAATATTTCAAAAAGGTATAGTGAGCGATATTTACTAAATGGAGTTAGTTTTACCATTAGCGAGGGAGATAAGATTGGACTTATTGGTATTAATGGAACAGGTAAAACTACTTTACTAAAAATTGTAGCAGGAGAAGAAGCAACCGATGAAGGACGTGTCATGAAAGGAAGTATGGTCACCATTGAATACTTGGCTCAAGATCCTAGTTATGATCCGAAAGGTATTGTGAAAGAGCAAGTATTTAAAGGGAACTCGGAAAATATGAAATTAGTACGGGCATACCGAGAAGCCGTTGCTGATAAAACCACGCCACCAGAAGTTATCATCAAACTGACGGGGCAAATGGATCAGTCTAATGCATGGAATTTAGAAAATGAAGCCCAGGCGGTTTTGACACGACTGGGTATTTTTGATTTGAACGCAGAAATGGGTACTTTATCTGGAGGGCAGCGAAAGCGGGTTGCTTTAGCTAGTGCCCTTTTGAATCCTTGTGATCTTCTTATTCTAGATGAACCTACGAACCATTTAGACAATGAAACCATTGATTGGTTAGAGCAATATTTGAATCAAAGAAAAGGTGCCTTACTAATGATTACCCATGATCGTTATTTCTTAAATCGAGTTGTCAATCAAATTTTTGAATTGGATAGGGGAAATCTTTATACTTATCAAGGCAACTATAACTATTTTTTAGAAAAGAAACTAGAAAGAGAAGAAATGGAATCAGCTAGCCAGAAAAAGCGGCGGACTCTAATGAGACAAGAATTAGCATGGGTGAAACAAGGGGCGAAAGCCAGAAGTACAAAACAAAGAGCTAGATTAGATCGTTTTCAAGCTTTGCAAGAACAAATAGAAAAAGATAAAAACTCAAAAGAAAGATTAGAAATTTCTGTTGCAGGCAGTCGTCTAGGAAAAAAGGTCATGGAGTTAGAGGGCATTAGCAAAGCTTATGATCAGAGAGTTCTAATTGATCATTTTAATTATATAGTATTACCTTATGATCGTATTGGCATTATTGGGCCTAACGGTAGTGGTAAATCTACCTTGATGCATATCATGGGACAGGAATTACAGCCTGATACAGGAAAAGTACATATAGGGGAAACTGTAAGGCTAGGATTATATACCCAAGGGCTTGATCATATGGATGAAAACTTACGGGTGATTGAATATATTAAAGAAGTGGCGGAGTTTATTACGACAGCTGATGGATCTAAAATTAGTGCATCTCAAATGTTAGAGCGCTTCTTATTTACCCCGGAAGCCCAGTGGACACTAATTGGAAGGTTGTCAGGAGGAGAAAGACGTAGACTTCATTTATTACGAGTTCTAATGGAAGCCCCGAATGTACTTTTGCTAGATGAACCGACCAATGATTTGGATATTGAAACCCTCACTGTCTTAGAAGATTATATTGATGATTTTCCTGGCCCAGTCATTGTGGTTTCTCATGATCGATACTTTTTAGATAAAGTAGCGGACAAAATTTTTTCCTTTGAGTCCGGAGGTAAAATTCGCCAGTATATAGGAAATTATACGGAGTTTAAAGAGGCTATCATAGAAGAAACAGAGAGAAAAGAAAAACAGATCATTAGCACAGATCATACCACTAAAAATAAACCATTAGATCGAGGGCAAAGTCAGCGACCTCTTCGATTTACTTATAAAGAAAAACTAGAATATGAAACGATAGATGAAGTTATTATGGAATTAGAAAGTCAGATTGAGGACATTGATATACAGATGGGTACTGCCGCTACGGAGTATGAACGGCTACAAGCCTTGATGATAGAAAAAGAGGCCCTTGAAAAAGAATTAGAAGAAAAGATGCAACGATGGGTGGAACTGAGTGAAATAGCAGAGCAAATTGAGGAACAGAAGAAGTAAAGAGAGGATGTTTTCATGAGTAAAGCAATAGTTTTGGCTGAGAAGCCTTCCGTAGGTAGAGATTTAGCCCGGGTACTAAAGTGCCATAAAAAAGGAAATGGGTATTTTGAAGGAAATCAATATATCGTAACGTGGGCTCTTGGGCATTTGGTGACTATAGCAGATCCAGAAGAGTACGATGAAAAATATAAAAAGTGGAACTTAGAAGATTTACCCATGTTACCAACAGATTTTAAATTAGTCGTTATGAGACAAACCAGTAAGCAGTTTCATACGGTGAAAAATTTAATGCATAGAAAAGATGTATCAAGTATTGTGATTGCCACAGATGCAGGACGAGAAGGAGAGTTAGTAGCAAGGTGGATTATAGAAAAAGGAAATGTAAAAAAGCCTATCAAAAGGCTTTGGATTTCTTCTGTAACAGATAAGGCTATTCTAGATGGATTTAAAAAGTTAAAGGATGGAAGGGCTTATGATAATCTCTATGCTTCAGCTGTTGCTAGGGCAGAAGCAGATTGGATTGTTGGTATCAATGCCACCCGTGCTCTAACTTGCAAATACCAAGCCCAACTTTCTTGTGGGCGGGTACAAACCCCAACATTAGCTATGATTGCAAGGAGAGAACAAGAAATTAAAGATTTTAAGGCCCAACCATTTTATGGACTAGTGGCCCATTCACAGGCATTGAAATTACAGTGGCAAGATCAAAAAAGTAAAGATATGCGAACCTTTGATAAGGCGAGGGCAGATCAATTGTTAGCCAAGGTGCAAGGAAAAGATGCTAAGATCATTGATATTGAGAAGGCATATAAGAAAAAATATGCACCTCTTCTTTATGACTTAACGGAGTTGCAGAGAGATGCCAATCGACTCTTTGGTTACTCTGCAAAAGAAACTTTATCTATTATGCAAAGTTTGTATGAAAGGCATAAACTCCTTACTTATCCAAGGACAGATTCTCGGTATCTATCAACAGATATGGTAGATACTTTATCAGAGCGTATTCAGGCTTGTCGTGTACAACCCTATGCATCCATGGCTTCAAAAATTTTGCAAAAACCTATCAAAGCAAATAAGTCTTTTGTAGACAATAGCAAAGTATCCGATCATCATGCTATTATTCCTACAGAAGAACCAGTGTTTTTAAGTAAACTAAGTGAAAAAGAGAGACGAATTTATGATCTTGTTGTGAAGCGTTTCTTGGCTGTTTTTTATTCCCCCTTTGAATATGAGCAAACAACCATAAAGACACAAATTGATGAAGAAACCTTTATAGCAAAAGGAAAAGTAGTCTTACAGCAAGGATGGAAAGAAGTGTATGCTCAGTCCTTTGAAGATGAGGAAGAGGATATGGTAGACCAAGTATTACCCAAGATGGATAAAGGGGATATAATTCAAATTACTTCTATTATACAAACTCAAGGGTTTACAAAGCCCCCAGCTTTTTTTACAGAAGGAACCTTGCTATCTGCTATGGAAAATCCAAGTCGATTTCTTGATAAAGAGGATAAAGGCTTAGCCAAGATTTTAGGAGAAACAGGTGGGATAGGTACAGTAGCAACTCGGGCGGATATTATTGAGAAATTATTGAATAGCTTTTTGATTGAAAAACGAGGCCAAGATCTTTTGATTACATCAAAAGGAAAACAATTATTAGATTTGGTTCCGGAAGATTTGAAGTCTCCAGCCTTAACAGGAGAATGGGAGAAAAAACTAGGGCAAATTGCTGAGGGAAAGCTCAAAAAAGACACCTTTATTCAAGAAATGAGGATCTATTCTACAGATATTGTGAAAGAAATCAAAGAAGGAGAAGCTACTTTTAAGCATGATAACATTACAGGGAATCGATGTCCACAATGTGATAAGCATTTACTCGAAGTGAAAGGGAAAAGAGGAAGGATGTTGGTGTGCCAAGATCGAAATTGTGGATATCGGAAGAATATAGCTAGAGAAACCAATGCTAGATGCCCCAATTGTCGTAAAAGACTGGAATTACATGGAGAAGGAGATGGCCAGATTTTCGTCTGTTCTTGTGGGCATCGAGAAAAATTATCTGTTTTTAATGAAAGAAAGAAAAAGCAGCAGAATCAGTCATCAAAAAGAGAAGTAGCAAAATATTTACAGCAGCAAAGCAAAAAAAAGGAAGAAGCGATGAATACAGATTTAGCCAGTGCTCTTTCTAAGTTGAAATTGAAATAAAAGACCCTTGACAAAGAGGACTTTAATCATATATAATGCTTACAATAATAAGTCAAGGGTTTTGATTATAATATAAGAAAGATGATGAACAGAAGAGTAGACTAGAATGGTAGTTGTAGCGAGCTGGTGATAGTGGAAGACCAGTACGGATTTTTAGTTGAAGAACATCTGGGAGTTGCTAACCGAAAGCATATTGCTAGTAGGCTTAGACGTATCCGCTACGTTACGGTGGTAGATATCGGCAGTTTGCCTGTATTGAAATAAGAGTGGATTATTATCAGGAGGTAATAATCAAATTGGGTGGTACCGCGAAATAATAACCTTTCGTCCCTTTATAGGGATTGAAGGGTTTTTTTTATGACTAAGTTTCCATTTCCCCAGATGTATGCACTGGCGTCATTAGCAACAGGAGCCACTAGAAATAGCACTAGGGATGATAGGCATAGGTATAGCTTAGTTTAAAAAAATTTTGTATAAGCTGTGCGTTAGGATAAGGCGTGGCGTAGAGAGTTAAATATTTTGGAATAGCAGATGGGAGGAAGGAATATGAATGCAAGTTTTAAAAGAAGCCATTATTGTGGGCAAGTGAGTGAATTAGATATTGATAAAGAAGCCATTGTCATGGGATGGGTGCAACGAACTCGGGATATGGGTGGGGTTATTTTTCTAGATTTGCGAGATCGAAGTGGTATTTTACAGGTAGTCTTTGATGCAAAAGATTTAAGCTCAGAGGATTTTATAGGAGCAGAAAGTCTTAGAAGTGAATATGTGGTAGCAGTGCGTGGGATTATAGAGGAGAGAGATGCAGACACTTATAATCCTAAGATCCCTACAGGGACCATTGAATTACGAGCTAAAAAGCTAAACATTTTATCCGAAGCTAAGCCCTTGCCTTTTGGGGTAGATGATCACATTACCGTTCGAGAAGAATTACGGTTTAAACATCGATATCTAGACCTTCGAAGACCCCAATTATATAATAACTTAGCTTTGCGTCACCAGACGATTAAGGTAATTCGAAGATATCTAGAAGATCGAGGCTTTTTAGAAGTGGAAACCCCTATTTTAACCAAAAGCACCCCGGAAGGTGCAAGGGATTATTTGGTACCTAGTCGTGTTCATCCTGGAACATTCTATGCACTGCCCCAATCACCTCAAATTTTTAAGCAATTACTAATGGCATCTGGCGTAGATAAGTACTATCAGATTGCACGATGTTTCCGAGATGAAGATTTACGTGCTGACCGACAACCAGAATTTACCCAAGTGGATATGGAACTATCTTTTATTGATCAAGAAGATATTCTAACTTATTTAGAGGGAATGTTTAAATATATATTTGCTGAAGTATTGGATATTGAATTTAAAGAAGCTTTTCCTCGGATCACTTATCAACAAGCTATGGATTTATACGGATCGGATAAGCCGGATCTTCGTTTTGGAATGCCCATTGTTGATTTAAGTGATATCGCACAATCTTGTAGTTTTCAAGTCTTTAGAAAAATTGTAGATGAAGGTGGTGCGGTACGAGCCATTAATATTAAAGGGGGGAACTCCTTTACAAGATCTGAAATTGAAGAATTAACAAAAAAGGCTATTTCTTATGGAGCCCAAGGAATGGCTTGGATTGGTATTGAGCCTAGTGGAGAACTACGTTCTGTTCTTACTAAATTCTTTGAACAATCGGAAATGGATGAAATTTTGAAGACGGTAAAGGCTGAACCAGAAGATTTAATTATTTTCTGTGCGGATAAATTACCCATTGTTTATAAAACCTTAGGGAACCTACGTTTAGATATTGCAGACCAATTGGGCCTAAGAAAAAAAGATGATTTTAAATTTTTGATTGTAACAGATTTTCCACTATTAGAATGGTCAGAAGAAGACAAACGATATGTGGCTATGCACCATCCCTTTACGATGCCAGCAGATGAAGATATTCCATTACTGGATACTAATCCATCAAAGATTAGAGCGAAATCCTATGACTTTGTATTAAATGGAGTGGAGCTTGGTAGTGGAAGCATTCGGATTCATCGTAGTGATATTCAACAAAAAATGTTTGAAGTCTTAGGTTTTACTACAGAAGAAATTGAAGAACGATTTGGTTTTATTATTGAAGCCTTTTCTTATGGAACGCCACCTCATGGTGGATTTGCCTTTGGTTTAGACCGATTGATTATGATGATGGTTGGTGCCGACAGTATCCGAGACGTTATTGCTTTCCCTAAAACCCGTGATGCTTCTTGTCTACTTAGTGAAGCACCTAGCACCGTAAGCAAAGAACAATTGGATGTACTAGAACTTCATCTTCGTGGAGAGATAATAGGGGAGGTCAATAGTCAAGAAACAATAGCCGAGGAATTACCAACCTTTGATATTCATGTACTTGCTGATTTATCTCAGCTGACTTTAGGAGAAGAAGAGGAACAGCAGTTGGAGGAAGAGCTACAAGAAATGATTCAGTTTGCATCCCAACTAGCAAAAATTGATACAACAGGTGTAGCGCCGACCCTTCATATTCATCCTAAGCATAATGTAGTACGGCCAGATATAGTCAAGCAAGAATGTACAGTAGAAGCATTGTTGGCCAATGCACCTACAACAGAAGACGGGTTTATATTAGTACCCAATGTAATTGAATAATGGAAGGAGGAGAGATCGTGAAGGATCTACTTAGAAAAGATATAATGCAGTTAAGAGAACTGATGAAAAATGGAGAAATTTCTAGTGAAGAGCTAACGGAGGTTTGTTTAGAACAGATAGAAGAAAAGGGTCCAGAAGGGAATCCATATATTACGGTGACCAAAGAACTTGCCTTACACAAAGCCAGAGAAGTAGATGAGAAAAGAAGAAAAGGTGAAACGTTAGGTGTTTTGGCTGGTATTCCCATGGCAGTCAAAGATGATATTTCGACTAAGGGAGTTTTAACAACAGCGGGAGCGAAGATGCTAGAACAATATACACCACCTTTTGACGCTACAGTGATAGAACATTTATATAAAGAAGATAGTGTTTTACTTGGGAAATTAAATGTAGATGAATTTGGCCTTCCTAAGGATCCAATGAATCCTTTAGATGGATCAGCCTCTGCCGTTGCGAAAGGAAAAGCTATTTTTACCATAGGTTCAGATACAAGTGGAGAGATCAGAAAAGCTGCTTGCCTTTCCGGTGTTGTTGGTATGAAGCCTACTTATGGGGCTGTTTCAAGATATGGTCTTATTGCCTATGCATCTTCTTTTGATCAAATTGGGCCCATTACTAAAAATGTGTCTGATATGGCGGTGGTACTACAAGCTATTATAAAAAAAGATGAAAAGGATTCTACCTCTGTTTCTGCCCCAAAGATTGATTATAAAGAGGCATTGATTGCAGATGTAAAGGGAATGAAAATTGCTTTACCGAAGGAATATTTTGATCAAGAAATGGATCCTAAAGTGAAAGAAGCTGTGTTACAAGCAGCATCAGACTTACAAGAGCTTGGGGTTGTCGTAGAGGAAGTTTCCATACCCTCTTTGCCTTTCGCACTTTCTGCTTATACGGTTCTTTCTAGTGCAGAGTTTTCCTCCAATGCGGCTCGTTATGATGGGATTGGTTACGGATATCGTACGAATGAATATGAAAATGTAGAAGAATTGTACAAAAAAAGTCGATCAGAAGCCTTTGGTGCAGAAGTGAAAAAACGAATTATGTTTGGAAACTTTGTACTTAGTTCTGGGCAGTATGAGTCTTACTATAAAAAAGCTCAGCAGGTACGAACCCTGATGAAAGAAGAATGTAACAAAATTTTGGCAACTTATGATGCCATTTTATCTCCTGTTATAGGAATTCAAAATTTTGATATGGACCAAGAAAAGTTTTATACTGTAGCGGCAAACCTGACAGGATTACCAGCTATTTCAGTTCCCTGTGGAAAAGATGAAAAAGGATTGCCTATGGGTTTTCAGCTCATGGGAGCCGCTTTTGCCGAAGATACTTTATTAAAAATTGCATATACGCATGAGCAGCAGATTCAAAATCGTGAGAAGATAGGAGGGGAGCAATAGTGGATAAAGAATTTGAAGTAGTTATGGGCTTGGAAGTCCATGTAGAGCTAAAGACCAAGACAAAAATATTCTGTAACTGTACTACGGAATTTGGGGGAGAACCCAATAGCCATTGTTGCCCTACTTGTATGGGGTTGCCAGGAGCATTGCCAGTGCTAAATGAAGAAGTAGTGATTTATGGGATTCTAGCAGGATTGGCTACAAACTGTGAAATTACAACAGTGGGTAGGCAAGATCGTAAAAATTACTTTTACCCAGATTCACCAAAAGCTTATCAAATTTCTCAAGATGACCAGCCCCTTTGCCATAGTGGCTATTTAGATATTGAAGTAGAAGGGGCTACAAAGCGTATTGGAATTACAAGAATTCATATTGAAGAAGATGCAGGAAAATTGATACACAAAGAAGAAGGCGGAACTTTAGTTGACTATAATCGATGTGGTGTGCCTTTAATAGAAATTGTTTCAGAGCCAGATCTTCGTTCGGCAGAAGAGGTAAAGGCTTATTTACAAAAATTACGGGCTATTATGATGTATACAGGAGTATCTGATTGTAAAATGAACGAAGGATCTTTTCGATGTGATGTAAACTTATCTGTGCGGAAAAAGGGAGAAGAGAAATTTGGAACACGAGCAGAATTAAAAAATCTAAACTCTTTTCAATCCATTGTGAGAGCCATTGAGTATGAAGCAGGACGGCAGATGAAGGAAATTAAAGAGGGTGGCACCATTATACAGGAGACAAGGCGCTTTGATCAAAGTAGCGGAAAGACTTTTTCAATGAGAACAAAAGAAGATGCTCATGATTATCGTTATTTCCCAGATCCTGATTTGATGCCTATTGTCATTGAAAAGGAAACCATTGAAAGGTTGCGAGCCAGTTTACCTGAATTACCTGATGCAAGAAAAGCAAAGTATATGAAAGACTATGGACTTAGTAGTTATGATGCAGAGCAATTGATTTCCTCTAAAGAAGTGGCTAACTACTTTGAACTGGCAGCCAAAACAGCAAAAAACACGAAAATATTAGCCAACCTTTTAATCTCAGAGATTTTTCGCTTGGTGGCTCCGGAAGAGTTTAGCGTACCTTTTCCATCAGCGTATTTAAGTGAGCTGGTGAACTTGATTGAAGAAGGAAAAATCAATAGCAGTACAAGCAAAAAAATTATTGAAGAAATGTGGAAAGGTTCCAAGTCTCCTATAGAGATTGTGAAAGAACAGGATTTAGAGCAAATTAATGATGAAAATATTTTATTACCTCTGATTGAAGAGGCCATTGCTAACAATGAAAAAGCAGTGAATGAATTTAGAGCAGGAAAAGAAAAGGCATTACAATCCATTGTAGGACAGATTATGGGTAGAACGAAAGGGAAAGCAAACCCACAAGTCACTGTTCAGATTTTGAAAGAAAAATTAAAGTAATATAGGAGTGTATATGGAAATTAAAAAAGATTCTTTTCGAGTAGTTAAGCCTAGGCTAATTGAAAATTTATCTGAAATTGAAATCGATATACAGGAGATGGAAGAGGAGATTGTTTTAGAATTTGGCATTGTAAACAATTACTTTTTTGAAGATCAAGAAAAAGAAGGTGTAAGGTGCCAACAGATGATTTTTAAAAACTGTGTATTTAGCCAAGTTTCATTGAATAAAATTGAATTGGTAGATGTGCTTTTTGAGAACTGTGACTTATCTAATGTGGAATTTTGTGAAGGGTCCCTACACCGAGTAGAGTTTAAAAATTGTAAAGTCCTTGGACTAAATTTAAGTGACTCTAGGATGCACAATGTAACTTTTACAGAGTGCAATGGGGAACACAGTTTTTTTAGGTTCTCTAATTTAAAAGTTGTTGAGTTTCTCTCTTGTCAAATGAGGCATGCTGATTTTCAAGGATGTATATTTTCAAAAGTAAGGTTTGAAGATTGTGATTTGTTTTTATCTCAAATGTCAGGAGCAAAATTAAAAGGGATTGACTTTAGTAGTTGCATAATAGAAGGGATGGGTGTTCGCATAGAAGATTTAGCGGGGGCCATAGTCTCGCCTTTACAGGCTGTTAACTTAGCAAAACTTATGGGGTTGATTGTGACACCGTAAGTTAACAAATAGGTGGATAAGGAAATTAATAAGAAATAATTAAAGGTGGTTGCAAAGTGGAGAAAGTAAAAAGAGAAGGTTTTTCATCCAGCTTGGTTGTGTTTTTTGCTACGTTGAGTTCAGCTGTAGGCTTAGGCAACATATGGAAGTTTCCTTATATTGTTGGACAAAATGGAGGAGCTACATTTATTCTTATTTATCTTCTCTGTGTGTTAGGAGTTGGGCTACCTGTTATGCTTAGTGAATTTATCCTAGGCAGAAGCAGTAAGAAAAATGTGATGGGAGCTATTTCAGATGTAACACCAAGAAAGTTTTTTAAGAGTGTGGGGATTTTTGGGATTATCGTAGCGTTTGCAATTTCCTGCTTTTATACAGCAGTGGCAGGGTGGGTATATTCTTATATTGGGAAAGCAATTTTAGGAAAGTTTCGAGGAGTAGATACAGTACAGGCAAAAGAAATTTTCGATACAACGACAGTAGGGCCATTACAACCTGTCTTATGGCAGGTTGTTGTTCTGATTGTATCTAGTATCATATTGATAAAAGGTGTTCGGTCAGGCATTGAGCGGGTTGCACGCATAGGCATGCCTATATTGCTAGGGTTGCTAATAGCTTGTGCAGTCCGAGGTTTATTTTTAGAAGGTGGGAAAGATGCTATTGGATACTTATTTATTCCTAGTTTTAAAGATATTTCGTTGGTCAGTGTGGTGATGACAGCACTTGGTTTAGCGTTTTTTAAGTTATCCTTAGGAATGGGCACCATGATGACCTATGCTAGCTACTTTCCAGATGACAATAATCTGCTAGGGAATGCGGTAAAAGTTATTATTGGAGATACCATTGTTTCATTATTAGCTGGGATGGCCATATTTCCATCTGTATTTACATTTGGAGGCGAGCCAGGCTCAGGGCCAGGATTGTTATTTGAAACCATCCCCTTAATATTTTCTAAGCTTCCAGGAGGCAATGTTCTTATCATCATATTTTTTATCCTTGCAGGTTTAGCCGCTACAATGGCAACAATTTCTATGTTGGAAGTACCTATTGCATATCTTTCAGAGGAAAGAAAAATATCTCGTAAGGGGGCCGTGATTTGCACGTCTATTGTTGTTGCAGTAGTTGGTCTATTGGCTACTTTATCAGCTAATCCCCAGGGGTTGCTAGGGCAGAAATTCATATTTAAGATGACTTTTTTCAATTTTTTTGATTATATTTCATCAAATATTTTAATGCCTATAGGTGGGTTGCTCCTTGCTATATTAGTAGGATATTTTATGAAAAAGGAAAGAATCCGGCATGAATTAGTAGAAAAAAGCGGGAACAGTGTAGGAATGATGAATCTATATTATTTTATTTTAAGATATATTACCCCTGTGTTATTGATTATTGTTTTTTTATCAGCTCTAAATATTATTTAGTAAGTAACACCCTTTAAATATAAGAATGTCTATGCTATAATTGGTCTAGTCCAAATAAGTTTTTGAATATAATGGAACTATCAATTGCGAATTACAAAGACATAATGATAGTCCTAGAAATCTTGTAAATTGAGTGGTGTGATGTCCAAATATTGTACATCAGGATGGGATATATTAATTCTCAAAGGTAGAAAATTATTTTTAATTTTGAGGTGCTAATGATGAGTTCTGATCAAAAAAGCAATAAACAAAAGAGTAATAAGAAAAATAAAAAATCACTTGTTAAAACTTTTTTTATGATTGTATCTGTTATAACCTTGTCTTTTTGTATTGTTGCAGCTATATTTGCAATCTCTTATCTTAAAAAGAACAAAGCAAATAGTGACTTTGTACAACCAGATGATCTAAATGAAAAGAATGAAGAAGAAATAGCTGTGGAAGAAGAGGAGACAGATATAAAAGCTTTAAATATAATGATATTTGGAGTGGACAAGGGAAAATCTTTATCAGATGTGAATATGATCGCAAGATTCGACCCTAAAACCAGCCAGGTTCAGCTAGTTTCTATTCCGAGGGATACCTATTTTGACTTAAAAAAATCACAATTTACAAATTGGAAAGCGAAAAATAAAAATGTTCCTAATACAGTGAAGCTGACAGATGCCCACTCATATTCAGGTTCAGAGGCAACCATTGAGCTGATTGAAATTATGTTTGGGGTGGAAATTGATTATTATGTAAAGTTAGATTTAGACGGGTTTAAGCAAATAGTAGATACAGTGGGTGGAGTAGACATCGATGTTCCAAGAAACATGTATTATCCAGACCCAGAACAAGGTTTATACATCAATTTAAAAAAAGGTCCTCAAACCTTAGATGGTAAAAAAGCAGAACAGTTTGTAAGGTATAGAGGTAGTGTTAGATCGGATCTTGAAAGAATGGAAATGCAGCAACTACTAATAAAAGAATTAGCTAAAAAAATATTAAAAGAGCGGAACGTTATTGTATTAACAAAATTAGCTTATGACCTATTTAAATATGTAGAAACAGATTTTCCTCTTACACAGATACCTACTTATTTACCGGCAGCTATGAAAGTAAATGTAGATAATATGAATATGTACTCTTTGCCCGGGGAAGGGACAAAGATCAATGGAGTCTATTATCATGTATTAGATGAAGCAGAATATAAAAAAATTATGAAGGAATTTATGAAAGAGGAATAGATTTGAAATG